>NZ_JCBDGH010000040.1:0-13704 GCF_059833955.1 Vibrio sp. R15-SG3-ISO1A | reverse complement strand
TAATTTTATCTTCAAATTAAATGTCAGATAAAAATATCGTTTATGACATAAAAACCAGTAGAGTTAATCGCAATCTGTTGAAAGAGCGAGCACAACTTAGAGAGCAAAATGACTACCACATCCACTCAATGACGCGTATTCTCAGTCCAAATCACTCCGTTGAGAATCAGATATGCTCATTATTGGCCACCGCGGCGTGGCAGGACACTATCCAGAAAACACCACCGCCAGCATTCAAGCGGCGATAGATCTTGGCCTTACTTGGGTTGAAGTCGATGTGCAGCCTTGCAAAGACGGGCATCTCGTCGTGTGTCACGACCATACTGTTGACCGTTGCTCGAATGGTACAGGCAGAGTCGACACCTTGACACTCAGTGCGCTCAAACAACTCAACTTTGCGGCACGCCATGAAGGTCAAGTGACACCACAAACCCTGTTAACCCTTGAAGAGCTACTGACACTTATTGAACCCAGCGACATCAAGCTGAATATTGAAGTGAAAGTTGATACCCACGACGCCCAATCGGTATGCGCGCTATTGGCCTCTACGCTCAATGCGACCTCAATACCGCTAGAGCGCATTATTTTGTCGAGTTTTAGCCATGACGTGATGCGCGAGTTAGCGAAGCAAATTCCTCAGTGTCGACGCGCTTTACTTACCGAGCGATTGAAGCGAAAGGATTGGCGACTGCTCAAAGAGGTGGAGGCGACAGGCTGCAATATCGGCGCGACATGGGCGACCAAGTCTACCGTTTCAAAGCTACAAGATGCCGGGTATGAAGTGTGGTGTTACACCATCAATAATCCGAAACGACTCAAACACCTTTCTCAATTGGATGGTATTTTTAGCGACTATCCAGAACGTTTTCTCTAGCACCTCCTCTCACCCTGTTCGCCTCTACTTGGCCTCCTGCTGAGTAGAGTGCGTCACCCATCACATTTTCTGCACCTTTTCAAAGCTCTCTTTCAACCTATCAAACCAATATAATTTAACTATTTATCAGATAGTTAGAAAACAAACTTCTTTTATCAACCTACCTAACTCGCTCATTCTGCGTGCAAAAAATGCTTGCGTCTTCACCACAACAAAACTACTGTATACACATACAGCATGTATGAAAGGACAGTATTATGATTTCAGTTCAAACACCTCGTCACGGCTACTCAAAGTTTAATGTGTTGGCTCAGCCTACCCAGCCTCTATCTTTGGATGACACCAGCCTTGAACGACTGGCTGATCTGTCACAGCAGAAACAGTGGATTCTATTTACAGGTCAATGCCCACGTCCAGATTTTGCCCAACTGTCCTCTCATCAAGTGCGTTGCAATCAAATCATCCACATGAAGCCATCGCAAACTCAGTCGGAAGTCGATATTGTGACCAAAGCGATTCAATCAGGTAATGCCAGTGCGGTGGTTGCCTCCAGTGAGCTCTCTCTTATCGAACAGCGACTATTGAAAGAACTGGCCAAGCAGCACCACTGTGAAGTCTTTTTTGTTGATGCGTCTATGCATCACTACCACTAAATCGAAACCTCACTGCCTTCGCCTCTTATCGTTGTGATAAGAGGCGTTTCTTTTCGCGGTTTCTTGATTTGAAACCAAGGTCTAACCCATTCAACTTAAAAACAAGCAAACGTTTGCTTTTTATCTGGAACCGAGAAAAAGTTCTGGTATCATGCTCTGCAAATGAATAGCCTTCATGGCTTATCAACCATTTTTGACAAATTATAGGAATGTCTAAATGAGTCTCGCAGAACAAGTTCTCGCCGTTAATGACGATCTTCCCATCCGCACTGATAAACCTGTTCACAGTGGTAAAGTCCGCTCTGTGTATTGGCTAACCGAAGCCGATAGCCGACGCCTTATCGAAGAAAAAGGCTACGACGTGTCGCCTGACGCACCACTGGCAATTATGGTGATCAGTGACCGTATCTCCGCGTTTGACTGCATTTGGCACGGTGAAGGGAATCTAAAAGGCGTGCCAGGTAAAGGGGCGGCGTTAAACGCCATCTCAAACCACTGGTTCCAACTGTTTAAAGACAATGGGCTCGCAGACAGCCACATTCTCGACATTCCTCACCCATTGGTTTGGATCGTGCAAAAAGCCAAGCCCATCATGATCGAAGCCATCTGCCGCCAATACATCACCGGTTCAATGTGGCGTGCTTACGAAAAAGGTGAGCGCGAGTTTTGTGGTATCACACTACCTGAGGGCTTAGAGAAAGACAAAGCGCTTCCAGAGCTACTTATGACGCCATCCACTAAAGGCATTCTGCGTGGCATTCCAGGTGTAGCAGAAGCGGACGACGTCAACATCAGTCGCCGTAACATTGAGGAGAACTTTGCCGCGTTTAACTTCTCAAAACAAAGCGATATCGCGCTTTATGAGAAGCTACTCAGTGAAGGCTTTGGCGTCATTAGCTCTGCGCTAGCGAAAGTCGGTCAAATCTTTGTTGATACCAAATTTGAGTTTGGTTACGTCACCGACGCGGCGGGTCAGGAAAAACTCATTTACATGGATGAAGTGGGGACACCGGACTCTTCACGTATTTGGGATGAAGCACAATACCAAGCCGGCAATATTGTCGAGAACTCAAAAGAAGGGTTCCGCCAGTTCTTGCTAAACCACTTCCCTGACCCAGACATCTTGCTCAATAAAGATCGCATGCCTGAGCGTGAAGCCCTAGCTCGTGACAATGCCCTTCCTCTCTCTGCGTTGATGGACATCTCAAAGACCTACACAGGTATCGCAGAAAAGATCACGGGAAAAGCGATTACGCTCAGCGATAATCCTAAGCAAGAGATCATCGATATTCTTGCCGCAGACTACGGTCTCATTGACTAAGTGACCTGTTCGACTGAAACGACAACGCCCAGCTTAGCTGGGCGTTGTTTTATCTTAACAATGATATCTCTACTTAGTGGCTTTTCATCTCATCGCTTAGAGTTTAAAGCGCTTTATCTCATGCTCTAGCTCAAGTGAGAGCTCGGAAAGCTGTCTCGCTTGAGCCGCAGCGTCATGCGCTTCATCGGCTAATTCATTGGAGACATCACGAATACCAACCGTATTACGCGTAATTTCCGACGTCACCGACGCTTGCTCTTCTGCCGCTGAGGCGATCTGAGTCGCCATATCGCTAATACGCTCGACCGCATGTTGAATATCAGTGAGGCTTTGTGCCGCCAAATCCGCGTCTTCAACACTGGTCCCCGCTAATTGTCCACTATCACGCATGATGCCCACCGCTTTTAGCGTGGTGCCTTGCAGCGTCTCAATCATGTGTTGGATCTCTTTGGTCGATGAGTGTGTGCGTTGGCTAAGCACGCGCACTTCATCGGCAACGACTGCGAACCCACGCCCCTGCTCACCAGCGCGAGCGGCTTCAATGGCCGCATTCAAGGCGAGCAAATTTGTCTGCTCTGCGATGTCTTGAATCGTCGAAAGAATGGTATTGATGCTGTTACCATGAACTTCTAGCTCTTGAATGACCTTTGTCGCCACTTTAACTTCATTAGCCAGGTTCTGAATCGAGCTTTGCGTTTGCACCACTTGTTTACCGCCTTGCATACAGGCTGACACCGCTTGGGTTGAGTTCTGCGCTGTGTGGTCCGCGTTGCCGGCAATTTCTTGCGTCGCGGCCGCCATCTCGTTGATGGCAGTGGCGACCATGTTGATCTCATCTTGCTGTAAACGAATTCGTTCACTGCGCTGCGCGGCATTTCGTGCTGTGCTTTTCGATTGCTCAGACAATGAGGCAGACACAAGGCTCAGCTTCGATACCATCGCATGCATATTGCCGACAAACGTATTAAAGTTTGCCGCCAGTTGACCCACTTCATCGTCACTTCTTGGCTCTAGACGCTGAGTTAAATCCCCTTCGCCTGACGCAATGGCTTCCAACGCGGTCGACACGCGCACTAAGTCGCGGAATAGGAAGCTCACCAACCAAGAGACCAGTACGATGACCACTGCCGTGATCACCAGTGACGTCACCACCAGCTTGATCATCAACTGATTGAGCGCCGCTTCTTCAGTCGTCACATCCATTTCAATAGCAAAAATCCAAGGAGTGTGGGCAACGGATTTGAAATAGTACAGCTTCTCTTGATTGCCTTGATGTAATCGATGTATCGATCCCTCGTCTGCTGCTTGTTTGATGTCTTGCAAAGATAATCGGTCGAACAACTGACTGACCGGTTTGAGCAGCAAGGTTTTATCAGGATGAGCGAGGAAATTACCATCTTGTGTATCAATCAACATCGCGTGCGCATTTTTGCCTACATTAAGGTTGATGACGTCGTTAATCAGCTGATCAATCAGCACATCGGCGCCAACCACGCCGAGTAGCTGCGTACCCTGCGTAATCGGCTGAGCGATCGTCACAAGCAGCGCATTAGTGATTGCATCTTGGTAAGCCGTGGTGATCATCTGGCGTCCTGCATTCTTGGCATCGATATACCAAGGTCTGACTCGCGGATCGTAGTCGGCACGATTGCGCTCAGGGTGAGAACGGAACATCTCTCCCTTCGGTGTGCCGTAGAAAATGTCGTCGAAGCCACCAGCATTGCGTGCTTGTTGCAGATAAGGCACAACATTCTCTTCGCCAACGTATTGATTGAAGGCAGACGCAATATCCTTACGGATCGCTATCCAGTCGGCAATACCGGAGGTCGCCGCATTGGCGATACTTTCTGCACGGTCTTGTACACCTTGATGAGTTTGATTGGCAAGTTGCTGGGCAGACAGCCAAGTCAAGACGCTGGCCATCAAAACAACGGCCGACAAACTAGCAATAATGAGTTTTTGTTTGAGTGATAACTTCATGGTTCGCATTGAGTGAGTAAATAAACATCGCGCGCATTCTATAGGCAAAATAGCACCTATGCACGTGAATTAAATTTCGCT
The DNA here is from genome assembly GCF_059833955.1 of Vibrio sp. R15-SG3-ISO1A. Classification (NCBI taxonomy): domain Bacteria; kingdom Pseudomonadati; phylum Pseudomonadota; class Gammaproteobacteria; order Vibrionales; family Vibrionaceae; genus Vibrio; species Vibrio sp. R15-SG3-ISO1A. Next base: position 8,795 of record NZ_JCBDGH010000040.1, on the reverse strand, counting down.
CATCAATTAGCTAAACTATTGTTATAACGATATATTTTTGACGCCAATTTTTAATCGATCAAAAAAGCCGAGGGGTTAACCTCGGCTTTCTTTATCAACGTAACAGAGTAAGATTACACTTGCTCGTCATCACCGTCATTCACATCCGGTGCGTCAGTTGGCGCGCTCACTTGTGCTGACTCATCTTGCTCAGCATCTTCGCCATCGATGATGTCTGCTTGTTCGATTTCATCGATACGTTGTAATCCAACGACCGATTCATCTTCAGCGGTGCGGATCAGAGTCACACCTTGTGTGTTACGACCGACTTGGCTCACTTCCGCCACACGAGTACGTACCAGTGTACCGGCATCGGTGATCATCATCATCTCATCGCCTTCTTCTACTTGAACAGCGCCAACGACTGGGCCGTTACGTTCAGAGACTTTGATAGAGACAACACCTTGGGTTGCGCGACCTTTAATTGGGTATTCCGCCAATTCAGTACGCTTACCGTAGCCGTTTTGCGTCACAGTGAGGATATCGCCTTCGTTCGCAGGAACAATCAGTGACACCACTTGGTCATCATCCGCTAGCTTCATACCGCGCACACCTGCTGCGGTCCGGCCCATCGCACGGACTTTATCTTCACTAAAGCGCACCACTTTGCCCGCTTTAGAGAACAGCATAATGTCGCTTTCGCCGGTAGTGATATCCACACCAATCAGTGAATCGTCATCACGCAAGTTCACTGCAATCAGACCATTTGAACGAACATTGGCAAATTGATCCAGTGACGTTTTCTTCACTGTACCATCGCCTGTCGCCATGAAGATGTATTTGTCTGCCGAGAACTCATCAACTGGCAAAATAGCGGTAATACGCTCTCCCTCTTCAAGAGGCAGAATATTAACGATTGGCTTACCACGCGCTGTGCGTGTTGCTTGAGGCAGTTGGTACACCTTCAAACGGTAGGTCTTACCGCGAGTCGAGAAGCAGAGAATATTGTCATGCGTATTGGCGACAAGCAGACGCTCAATAAAGTCTTCTTCCTTCATCTTGGTGGCGCTCTTACCTTTACCACCACGACGCTGAGATTCGTAATCACTCAGTAGCTGATATTTCACATAACCTTCGTGAGACAGAGTTACCACTACGTCTTCACGAGCAATCAGCTCTTCCATATCGATGTCATGGGTGGCCGCTGTGATTTCTGTACGACGAGGATCACCGTAACCATCACGTACCGCTTCTAACTCTTCACGGATAACTTCCATCAAGCGCTCAGTGCTAGCCAGGATGTGCATAAGCTCCGCGATTTCATCTAGAAGCGCTTTGTACTCATCAAGAATCTTCTCGTGCTCTAGACCGGTTAGACGGTGTAAACGAAGTTCTAGAATGGCTTGCGCTTGAGTTTCTGTTAGGTAGTACAGACCATCACGGATACCGTATTGATCTTCTAGCCATTCTGGACGTGCGGCATCAGTACCAGCACGCTCAAGCATTGATGCAACGTTACCCAAATCCCAACCACGCGATACCAAGCCCACTTTCGCTTCTGCTGGTGTTGGTGCGTTTTTGATCAGTTCAATAACTTCATCGATGTTTGCAAGCGCAAGGGATAGCGCTTCAAGGATATGCGCACGTTCACGTGCTTTGCGTAGTTCGAAGATAGTACGACGAGTGACCACTTCACGACGGTGGTCAACGAAGCACTTCAACATATCTTTTAGGTTGAATAGCTGTGGCTGGCCGTTATTTAGAGCCACCATGTTGATACCGAAAGTCGTTTGCAGCTGAGTCTGTGCGTAGAGGTTGTTGAGCACCACTTCGCCTACTGCATCGCGCTTACATTCAATCACAATGCGCATGCCGTCTTTATCAGACTCGTCACGCAGTGCACTGATGCCTTCCACTTTCTTATCTTTAACCAGCTCAGCAATCTTTTCGATCAGACGAGCTTTGTTCACTTGATAAGGAATTTCAGTGACAATAATGGTCTCTTTGCCATTCTTCTCTACTTCGATTTCCGCTTTAGAACGCATGTAGATCTTACCGCGACCGGTTTTGTACGCGTCTACAATGCCTTTGCGGCCACTGATGAGCGCCGCAGTCGGGAAATCAGGACCCGGTATGTAGTCCATAAGCTCATCAATCGTGATTTCTTCATTATTGATGTAAGCCAGACAGCCATCAATCACTTCACCTAGGTTGTGAGGCGGAATATTGGTGGCCATACCTACCGCGATACCAGAGGCACCGTTCACCAGTAGGTTAGGAATTTTTGTCGGCAGTACCGCAGGGATTTGCTCTGTGCCATCGTAGTTTGGCACGTAATCTACGGTTTCTTTGTCTAGGTCAGCGAGAAGTTCGTGGGCAATTTTTGCCATACGCACTTCGGTGTAACGCATTGCTGCTGCGGAGTCACCATCGATAGAACCAAAGTTACCTTGGCCATCAACAAGCATGTAGCGCAATGAAAACGGCTGAGCCATACGTACGATAGTATCGTACACAGCACTGTCACCATGAGGGTGATATTTACCGATAACGTCGCCAACAACACGGGCAGATTTTTTGTATGGTTTATTCCAATCATTACCTAGTACGTTCATCGCGAATAACACGCGGCGGTGTACAGGCTTTAGGCCATCACGCACATCTGGAAGAGCACGACCAACGATGACTGACATCGCATAGTCTAGGTAGGAACCTCGCAGCTCATCTTCAATGTTTACGGGCGTGATCTCTTTAGCTAGATCGCTCATAGAGCCATTATCCCTCTATTTATAGATCGTATGTACAATACGTTTAAGGTGCAAAAATATAACACACAAATCAATAGTTCGGCATTACTTTCCCTCTCGTTTTATCAGGTTGTGAGCTTGGTTGTGAATCAAACGCTGAGAAATTGCACACTCATGAATTATCTTGCTGATTAATGACTACTTTTTAGCCAGCCATACAGAAAAGTGCGCCCTTTCATGGTGCCAAGGAGATGATTGAGTATAATGTCGCCCAATAACCTAGGTATGGATACAGAGATGACTATGAGCCAATCACAAAACGTCGATCCAAAAGAGATAAAGAAATTCGAAGATATGGCATCACGTTGGTGGGATTTAGAAGGCGAGTTTAAGCCCCTTCATCAAATCAATCCCCTACGCCTACAATATGTGCTCGACAAAGCCAGTGGGCTGTTTGGCAAGCGTGTGTTGGATGTCGGTTGTGGCGGCGGCATCTTAGCTGAGAGCATGGCGAAAGAAGGCGCGGAAGTGACCGGTCTCGATATGGGCAAAGAGCCCCTTGAAGTCGCTCGCTTGCACGCGTTGGAAACCGGTACTCAGTTAACCTACATTCAGAGTACCATTGAAGACCATGCGCAAACCCATGCCCAAAGTTACGACGTTGTGACGTGTATGGAAATGCTTGAGCATGTTCCTGATCCGCTTTCCGTTGTGCAATCTTGTGCTCGCCTTGTCAAGCCAGGTGGTCACGTCTTCTTCTCGACACTTAACCGCAATATCAAGTCTTATCTTTTTGCGATTGTCGGTGCGGAGAAGCTCCTCAAAATCGTGCCGGAAGGCACCCACGAGCATGAGAAATTTATTCGCCCATCTGAGCTTATCAAGATGATTGATCAAACGGATCTTACTGAACTCGGCATTACCGGGCTGCACTACAATCCGCTCACTGATCGCTATCGATTAGGCACTAATGTCGACGTGAACTACATCGTCCACACCCAAAAACGTTGATCGACGAACCCCGTCAGCGCACAACATCTAGTGGTCATCTCCTAGGCGGTAGCACAAGTTCACCGCCTTTTTAGGTCGATTTTTGTGCACGTGATTCCATTTTAAACACATCAAAAAACGCAGAAAAAAATTAGCAAAGATCAAGGAATTTTTTTTTGTTTATGGTTACTTCTAAACCGATTCCAAAACGGTAATTTTGTACAATCTTGTTTGCCCTTTCCTCATCGGTTAGTAGTCACTTACTGTTTTTTCTATTTTTGTCAGTTATCCACAAGTCATCCCAAAACTGTAACTTGAAAACCGTCTTCGATAGCTCTATCTTGTAACCCGCACATCGATGCACCCCTATATATTGTGTTTGTACTACAATGTATAGAATGATTTTGATCACAAAGCTGGAATCAATTTTACAAGAATTACATATAAACACGGCTTTAATCAGTTTTGTTAGGGAAATGAAGCAGAATGAACCAACAACTCACCGTTACTAAACGTAATGGCAGCAAAGAAAACATTGATCTGGACAAGATCCACAGAGTGATTACCTGGGCAGCAGAAGGCCTTGATAATGTCTCTGTGTCGCAGGTAGAACTTCGCGCTCACATCCAGTTCTACGATGGCATCACCACTTCTGATATCCATGAGACCATCATCAAGTCAGCCGCTGATCTTATCTCAGAAGAGACGCCAGATTATCAATACCTCGCCGCTCGCTTAGCCGTCTTCCATCTGCGTAAGAAAGCGTACGGTCAATATGAGCCACCAACGCTGTACAGCCACGTTGCGCGTCTTGTCGATATGGGTAAATACGACCAGCACATCCTAGAGGACTACACTAAGTCTGAGCTAGATGAGCTTGATGCTTACATCGACCACCGCCGCGATCTCGACTTCTCTTATGCCGCTGTGAAACAGCTGGAAGGTAAGTATTTCGTTCAAAACCGTGTGACAGGGGAAATTTACGAGAGCGCTCAATTCTTGTACATCCTTGTGGCAGCGTGTTTGTTCGCAAACTACCCGAAAGAGACGCGCCTTGACTACATCAAGCGATTCTACGATGCGACGTCGACATTTAAGATTTCTCTGCCTACGCCAATCATGTCGGGTGTACGTACCCCAACGCGTCAATTTAGTTCATGCGTACTGATTGAGTGTGGCGACAGCCTTGATTCGATCAACGCGACCGCAAGCTCCATCGTGCGTTACGTATCACAACGCGCCGGTATTGGTATCAATGCAGGTCGAATCCGTGCTCTGGGTTCAGAGATCCGCGGCGGTGAAGCGTTCCACACTGGCTGTATCCCGTTCTACAAATACTTCCAAACCGCCGTCAAATGCTGTTCTCAGGGTGGCGTTCGTGGCGGCGCAGCAACCGTCTTCTACCCTATTTGGCACCGCGAATCTCAGACATTGATGGTGCTAAAGAACAACCGCGGTGTCGAAGAGAACCGTGTTCGTCACATGGACTATGGCGTTCAGCTTAACCGCTTGATGTACCAACGCTTGGTTCAAGGTGGCAACATCACCCTATTCTCTCCTTCTGATGTCCCTGGGTTGTACGATGCATTCTTCGAAGATCAGGATGAGTTCGAACGTTTGTACGTTAAGTACGAAAACGATCCATCGATTAAGAAGGAAACGGTGAAAGCCATCGATATGTTCTCTATCTTGATGCAAGAGCGCGCATCCACAGGCCGTATTTACATTCAGAACGTCGACCACTGTAATACGCACAGTCCTTTTGACGCCAGCGTTGCGCCGGTTCGCCAATCGAACCTGTGTCTTGAAATCGCCTTGCCGACCAAGCCACTGAGCAATGTTGAAGATGATTCTGGCGAAATCGCGCTCTGCACGCTTTCTGCTTTCAACTTGGGTGCTATCCAGTCACTGGATGACTTCGAAGAGTTGTCTGACTTGGTCGTACGTGCACTTGATGCACTACTTGATTACCAAGACTACCCATTACCAGCGGCGTACAAGTCCACCATGAACCGCCGTACACTCGGTGTGGGCGTCATTAACTACGCTTACTACCTCGCGAAAAATGGCGTGAAATACTCGGATGGCAGCGCCAACGGACTGACGCACCGCACTTTTGAAGCGATGCAGTACTATCTACTTAAGGCGTCCGTTGCACTGGCGAAAGAACAAGGCAAATGCCCATCGTTCCACGAGACCAACTACGCGAAAGGCCTCATGCCTATCGATACGTACAAGAAAGACGTGGACTTAGTGTGTGATGAGCCTCTGCACTACGACTGGGATGGCCTACGTGAAGAGATCATGACACACGGTCTGCGCAACTCAACGTTAACCGCGTTGATGCCTTCTGAGACCTCATCTCAGATCTCTAACGCCACCAACGGTATTGAGCCACCGCGTGGTTATGTCTCTGTCAAAGCCTCTAAAGACGGCATCTTGAAACAAGTGGTGCCTGACTATACTGCGCTTAAGAACAACTACGAACTGCTTTGGAATATTGGTTCAAACGACGGTTACTTGCACCTAGTGGGTATCATGCAGAAATTCGTTGACCAAGCGATTTCTGCGAACACTAACTACGACCCAAGTCGTTTTGAAAGTGGCAAAGTACCAATGAAGAAACTGCTGCAAGACCTTCTAACCGCGTACAAATACGGTGTTAAAACCTTGTACTACCACAACACGCGTGATGGCGCGAGCGACGACCAAAAAGACGCCGTTCAGCCGCAAGACGACGATTGTGCAGGCGGCGGTTGTAAGATCTAACGCTTACTAGGATTTGCAACGTTTAACCAAATTAATGCCCCGAGTCTCGGGGCATAAAAGGAATTGAGGCATCATGGCTTACAGTACTTTTAACCGAACTAAAAATGATCAACTCAAAGAGCCTATGTTCTTGGGCCAATCTGTCAACGTCGCTCGCTACGACCAACAGAAATTTGAGATATTTGAAAAACTGATCGAAAAACAGCTTTCTTTCTTTTGGCGTCCAGAAGAAGTCGACGTGTCGAGTGACCGCATCGACTACAACAAACTGCCAGAGCATGAAAAACACATTTTCATCTCCAACCTGAAATACCAAACGCTACTTGACTCGATCCAAGGTCGCAGCCCTAACGTCGCGCTGTTGCCTTTGGTCTCTTTGCCAGAAGTCGAAACGTGGATCGAGACTTGGTCGTTCTCTGAAACGATTCACTCACGCTCTTACACGCACATCATTCGTAACATCGTGAATGATCCAGGTCTCGTGTTTGATGACATCGTTGAAAACGAGCACATCTTGAAGCGTGCGGACGACATCTCACGCTACTACGATGATTTGATTCAGATGACCAACGACTATCACCGTTTTGGTGAAGGTACTCATCAAATCAAAGGCGAAGAAGTCACGGTTTCTCTGCACAATTTGAAGAAGCAACTTTACCTCTGCTTGATGTCTGTCAACGCATTGGAAGCCATTCGCTTCTACGTCAGCTTTGCATGTTCTTTTGCGTTTGCAGAACGTGAACTGATGGAAGGTAACGCAAAAATCATTAAGTTGATTGCCCGTGATGAAGCGCTCCATTTGACTGGCACACAACATATGATCAACTTGCTTCGCAACGGTCAAGATGACTTCTCATTCATGCAGATCGCAGAAGAGTGTAAGCAAGAATGCTTCGACCTGTTTAAAGCTGCGGCGGAACAAGAGAAAGAGTGGGCTGAGTACCTGTTTAAAGACGGTTCTATGATCGGCTTGAACAAAGACATCCTCTGCCAATACGTTGAGTACATTACTAACATTCGTATGCAAGCTGTCGGACTGAGCGCCGCTTATCCAAATGCGACATCGAACCCGATCCCTTGGATCAACGCTTGGTTATCATCAGATAATGTCCAAGTCGCACCGCAAGAAGCGGAGATCTCATCGTACCTTGTCGGTCAGATTGACAGCGACGTACGTGCTGATGACTTCAAGGACTTCGAACTGTAATGCCAAGTATCAAAATCAACGCGATTACCACCATCCAATCCAATTCATCCAACACGATATTGGAGACGATGGAACAGGCCGGACTGGAACCTGAATATAACTGTCGAGATGGACACTGTGGAGCGTGCCGCTGCACCTTGGTCTCAGGCGAGGTGGAATACGTTGGTTTTGCGATGGCTTATACACAGGGTGATGAAATTTTGCCTTGTATATGCAGAGCAAAGTCGGATGTGGAAGTGGCTGACGTCAATTATCGCCTTAAGGAAAAACGCGCTTAACAGCGATTGGTGAGCGCATACCGATTGACATCAAGCACCTTCCTATTCCCAACAACATTAAGGCCAGCGTCATGCTGGCCTTACTCTTTTCTGCTGTTATCAATTTTGACACTTCATATCCAATCTTCAACAGCCGATACTGAATCACTGAAAAGACCAGAGCAACCCAGAGAGCTATCGAGATTGAGGTTACATCTGAAGACGAATACCGGACAAAAACTCATCGGCGGTCATCATGGAGACGGGTTTGTCACCAATCTGTCTTCCGTCATCATCAAACAGTGAAAGTCGATAGCCCAAACTCTCTCTAGGTGTGAGCTCTTCTGGGGCGTTGAGCCACATAGAAATCACATCGTGATGCTCATCGCTGAGCGCTTCACCAAGAAATACTTTCTGGCTCGCCACTTGATACCAGATAAGGATCTTCGATTGATTAAACATGTCACTCTCCTTTGCAACACCCTGCCGAATTTCCAGTTTACGATCAATTTTGTTAAATGCACGTTGCAAAAGTAAGACAAACAGCGCTTCTATTGAAAATCATCCGTTTAACCATTAGAACGATTTCTTCTAAAAAATTAAATTCTGAGGGAGTAGAAAATAAACTTATTTTTCAGCAGGATAAGGAGAAATAGCACAGCGAGTCATTTGACAGACTCACTGTTATTGGCTAACTCTCAAGTGCGTTTCGTGGCACGAATAGCTCTTTTTCACGAGATAACGAACTGTATTTCGCAAATAGGGGCTTCGCTGACAAATAGCGTCTGAGCATATCCGCCGCCGTGGTCGTAATGATCGTAATTTGATCCTGAGGGCCATATTGGC
>NZ_JCBDGH010000039.1:0-24187 GCF_059833955.1 Vibrio sp. R15-SG3-ISO1A | reverse complement strand
GGCTGCTCCATACGCACCATTCAAAGAAGAGTAGATGAAGGGCGATTCCCACCCCCAATACGGAAAAAAAGCTCTGGACGTATTCATGGTTGGTTCTTAGACGAGCTTATTAAGTACAGAAACACTCGTTACTTCCTGTAGCAACAATATGGCGGTGAAAACCGCCTCTTTTAGCTGTGCAATGTCATCACATGTCGTCAAAAACCAGTATCTATCACAACTCCAGATGATGAAAAATCCAATCTAACACCATGAAATAAATAGTTTCCCACCCCAGTAGAAGCATTACTGACTGACGGATAATAAATAATATGTCTTTCTTAGAATCTGACCATATGTACCATAAATTAGGATGGTTCCAACGAGAAGGCGTTGCTCTTCCTGTCATCGATTGCCCGAATTTAGACCCCAATATCATGAACTCGCTACTGGATATCGTCGAAGTCGCATTGAGCAACTATCAAAGAGTATTATTAGTGCGGTTGGACTTTCACATGAAAGTGTTCACGGCTGACAATGTTGCTATCTTAAACCTGTTCAAAAAACTCAAAGTAAGCCTCAAAAAGCGCTATTCGTGTCAATGCCACTATCTTTGGGTTCGAGAAAGAAATACTGCAAGTGCGCAACATTATCATTGCGTCATCGCGCTCAGCGGTCATTCTTGCCGCAGCTCTTGGTACATTTATAAAGAAGCAAACAGAATATGGGAATCGATTCCACATACCGCATCTTGTTTTCAACCAGCGAACCCCAGCTACCAGCTATCGAGGACTTACAACGCTTTCTTTGCAAAAAGCTTAGGAGCCTGTATCTACCGAATCAGCTACCTTGCGAAAGATACCACCAAGGAGTTAGACGTGAGGCGCAGATTTGGTTCAAGCAGTACAAAGCAGATCATCTCAACACCGTTTTCCTTGTCAGAGTATTACCGCATTGCAGGAAAAGTGATCCCTCCAAACTGCGATGGTTTGCACCGAGAAAAATGACACCTAGAATTAAACGTAAATAATGGACAGTAACCCAGATAAAATTAACCTTACCCTCTCCTTTCCACTAAAAACTACCGTTTCGTAAAGAATAGGTTGGCAACGGAGCGATCGCTTTTCGATCTTTTTCTCGGAACAAAATGGCGTTTTGCGTGATTACAGACTAAAACGTAGCGAAAAGTGACGATAACTCAAAGGGAAATCCGTTCAAGAGGGCTCCACTCAAAACATCAACAATTGCGCAGTTCTTGTTTTTGAAGTGATCAGTCGTCTTCAATTTGCGCAATTTCAAAGACTATGTCTGACAGGCAGGTTAGAGGTGAACTACAAAGACTTGCTTGTGATAAAAGCCGTGTTCACTGGTCAATCACAGCCACTTCACGATTGCGCAGTTTTCGTCGTTGAAAAGATCGCTTTTTAGCAAAATTGCGCACCTGTTAAAGACAAAAAGTGCGACTCTTCACCTTGCTTAGTTTATTACGTATGCAACATTTCTGATAATATACACGCACCAAAACAATAGATTCAGCAGTAACCATGGTCGAACAACATCAGCAAGCATTGAAAAAACAGCTTTGGAACATCGCGAACACGCTACGTGGCAACATGGCCGCCGACGACTTCCGAGACTACATTTTAGGGCTCATTTTTTACAAGTACCTCTCCGATAACCTCAATCAATACGCAGACGCCCTACTCTCAGAAGATGGCATTAAGTTCACCGATATTGATGAAAAGAGTGATGAAGGGAAAGAGATCTTAGAAGCGATTCGTGAAGAGGCCATTGATAAGCTCGGTTATTTTTTTTCGCCTTCTGAGTTGTTCCATGTGATTGCGCAGGCTGGCAAAAATGGCGAGTTTATTCTCGATGATGTACGCGACGTGCTCAACGATATCGAACAAAGCACCATGGGCGCCGACAGCGCCGAAGACTTCAACGGCCTGTTTGATGAGCTCGACCTACAGTCAAACAAGCTAGGCAAAACGCCGGACGCACGCAACAAGCTGATTGCGCAAGTGCTAATCCACCTAGACAACATTGACTTTCACCTACACGACAGTGAAATCGACATTCTGGGAGATGCGTACGAATACCTGATTGGCATGTTCGCCAGTGGTGCGGGTAAAAAGGCGGGTGAGTTCTATACCCCGCAAATGGTGTCCAAACTGTTAGCGAAGTTGGTGACACTCGATAACCCTGCGGTTAAATCTGTCTATGACCCGACTTGTGGCTCCGGCTCATTGCTGCTGCGCGTGGCGAAAGAAGCGCAGAACCAAGACATCAAATACTACGGCCAAGAGCGAAACCCAAGCACCTATAACTTGGCTCGCATGAACATGATCATGCATGGCGTACATTACAAACGTTTCGATATTCAAAACGACGATACGCTAGAAACACCGATGCACTTTGATGAGCGTTTTGATGCGGTGGTCGCCAATCCGCCGTTCTCGGCGCAATGGTCAGCCAGCCCGCTGCACCTAAGCAGTGACCGCTTTGCCGACTACGGTAAGCTCGCCCCTAAATCCAAAGCGGATTTTGCCTTTGTGCAACACATGATCCACCAGCTCAATGATACGGGCACCATGGCGGTCGTATTGCCGCACGGGGTGTTATTCCGTGGTGCGGCCGAAGGGCATATTCGCCAGCATCTACTCAAGGAGAAAAACTATCTTGATATGGTGATCGGCCTGCCTGCCAATATCTTCTTTGGTACTTCTATCCCGACCTGCGTATTGGTATTTAAGAAGCATCGCAAATCTGATGACAACGTGCTGTTTATTGATGCCAGCCAGCATTTTGAGAAAGGCACCAATAACAACTATATGCGTGAAGAAGACTTACAACGCATTCTCAATGCCGTAGCAAAGCGTGAGAACATCGATAAATTTGCCTTTGTAGCCACCCAAGCTGACTTAGCCGACAACGACTACAACCTCAATATTCCACGTTATGTCGATACCTTTGAAGAAGAAGCGCCTGTCGATTTATCTGCCGTTGCTAAACTGCTAGTGGATAACGATAAAGCGATGCTAGAGACCGATAAGACCATTGCCGATTTCTGTGCTGAGTTGGGGATTGATGCGCCGTTTGAGGTGAAAGGATGAGGAAAAATGCTGAACCTCAGTTGCGCTTCCCTCTATACGATTCAAACTGGGCAATAAGAAAGCTAAAAGATGTCGCTCCCTTGCAAAGAGGATTTGACCTACCCACAACCAACGTAATAGAAGGTAAATACCCCGTCGTTTATTCGAATGGGATAGGACGATACCATAACGAGTTCAAGGCTAAAGCTCCCGGAATTGTAACAGGTCGCTCAGGAACTATTGGTGCGCTAACTTATGTTGAGAAGGACTATTGGCCTCACAACACCTCCTTGTGGGTCACAGATTTTATAGACTGTACTCCAAAGTTTGTATTTTACTTGTACCAAAAAATTGACCTTAAGCGGTTTGCAACTGGTTCTGGCGTTCCTACGCTAAATCGAAATGATGTACATGACTTTCGTGCACATATACCCGAACTTAATGAACAACAAAAAATCGCTGACTTCCTCACTTCTGTTGATAGCAAAATCAGTCAACTAACCGAAAAGCACCGCCTACTTAAAGAGTACAAAAAAGGCGTAATGCAGCAGATTTTTAGCCAGCAGATCCGCTTTAAGGATGAGGATGGGAAGGCGTTTCCGGAGTGGGAGCTAAAAACTATCGGCGATATCATGACTGAAAGTCGTATCAAAGGTAGTGGTGGTGATAAAGCAAAAAAGCTGACTGTTAAAATCTGGGGGAAGGGTGTTATAGCGAAAAAAGAAGATGTTAAAGGCAGTGAAAACACCCAGTACTACAAGCGTAGAGCGGGTCAATTTATTTATGGAAAGCTAGACTTTCTAAACTGTGCCTTTGCCATTATACCAAGCGAGTTAGATGGTTTGGAAAGTACTCTGGATTTACCTGCGTTAGATGTAACTCCTTTAGTAAACAAATACTTTGTATTAGAAGTCATTAAACAGAAGTGGTTCTATAAAAGATTTGGTGACATTGCCGATGGTAGCCGAAAAGCAAAACGTATAAACGTCAATGTTTTCCAAGAAATGCCTATACGCTTACCGATGAAAAGTGAACAAGATAAAATCATGCTTTACCTGCAATCCATCGATAACAAAATCGATGCGGTCGCAGAGCAAATCGAGCAGACCAAGCAGTTTAAAAAAGGTTTACTGCAACAGATGTTTGTGTGAGGAACCATGGCAGAGTTAACCTTGAATAGCCTCGAAGATATTCACGCCCTGCAAGAGAGTGCCGAGGTAGAGTGCAAACTTGCTGGTGGTCGGGATGGTAAAGGCGCAGTCCCTAACGATATGTGGGAAACCTACAGCGCATTTGCTAACACCCGTGGTGGCGTCATTCTGCTGGGTATTAAAGAAAAACGCGGCCAGTTCACCCTTGAAGGTATCTCTAGCCCTGCCCCATTGGTTAAGAACATCGTCGATACGGCCAACAACCCCAACAAGGTAAGCTGCAATTTGCTCAGTGAGCGAGACGTGCGCATTGAGGTTATCGAAGGAAAGTCACTTATTCGTATCGATGTACCGAGAGCGCCGCGCAAAGAGCGCCCAGTTTATATCAATGGCAATCCACTGACAGGTAGCTTTGTTCGACGTTACGAGGCTGACCAGAAATGCTCTGCCGATAGCGTCAAACAGATGATGGCAGAACAAGAGAACGAGCGTGACCAAAGAGTACTAGAACACTTTACCATTGATGATATAGAGCCCGAAAGCCTACGCGTTTATCGTCAAATGTTTAAAGATGCCAAACCTCAGCACCCTTTTTTAGAGTTCTCAGATCAAGAGTTCCTGCGCTCTATTCGTGCTTGGCGACGGGATCGCGCATCAGGCATTGAAGGGTTAACGCTAGCAGGCCTAGTGATGTTTGGCCGCTGGGATGCCCTACAGGATGCCTTTCCAGCTTACTCTCTTGACTACCAAGAGAAGGATGACAGCTCGCACCGCTGGATAGACCGTATCTACACCGATGGTTCGTGGTCTGGCAATGCCTTTGATTTTTACCGTAAGGTTTATCGTAAGCTCACCGCCGACTTAAAAGTGAGCTTTCAGTTGACTGATGGTCAACGCCTCGACACCTCTCCGGCGCATGAAGCCATTCGAGAAGCTTTGGTCAACACACTCGCTCATGCTGACTTTGATTCAGAAGACAATATCTTAATTGAGAAGCATCCCGACTTTATTGGCTTTCGTAATCCTGGCTTAATGCGCATTCCAGTACTGGAAGCCATTGCTGGTGGCAACAGCCAGTGCCGCAACCCCGCTATTCATCAAATGTTCTTAAACATTGGTCTTAGTGAAAAAGCAGGCTCCGGCATTCCTAAAATATACAGCAACTGCCGCAGCCAAAACTGGCAACCGCCGCACCTCTATGAAAAGCACGAACTCGGTCAAACGTTGCTCGAACTGCGTATGGTGAATTTATTGTCACCAGAACTCCACCAGCAGCTCGTCGATCTGTTTGGTGAAAACTACAAACAGTTGAGCGAGCTGAAACGCACCATACTGGTAACGGCGGTGACTGAATCGTGGTTTAACCATGAGCGTATCTGCTCCCTCACCTCTGAGCACACCCGAGAGGTCACACTGGCGCTGAGCCAATTGGTCTCGGCAGGGTATTTAGAGTCGGCAGGCAAACACAAAGGTAAAATCTATCACCTAAAAGGGATTGAAGTGCCTACACCGGACAACGATGCAGGCAAAAGCATTAGTTTTGTCGCCTCACCGAGTACGGCGCAACTGTCTTTGTTTGAACCGGAGCCAACAACATTAGTGCCGGACCTCAAACATGATGCGCCGGACCTAGTGCCGGACCTAGTGCCGGACCTAAAAAGTGATGCGCCGGAGTCGACGAGTAGCTTCACAGCAGAAGACCAGCAACTCTGGGCAGAGTTAAGAGCTATTGCACAACCAGTGTTGCAGCAACAAGGCAGGAAACAAAAATCAGATGTAAAAAACATCATTCTAGTCCTGTGCTCTCATGCAGCACCAAACTGCCTGAGGCTCACCGACCTTGCCGAACTACTTGGTATGAACACTGAAACGTTAAGACGCCACTACCTAAGCCCTATGGTTAAAGAACAACAGCTATACCTAGCATTTCCGACTGTTCCTAACCATCCAGAGCAAGGCTATACCACTCAAAACAATACTAAACAGGACTAAAGCAGCGCAGGAAGGCAAATAAGAACGATGGCTTATCAATCAGAACAGCAGTTAGAAGATAATCTGATCACGCAACTCAGTATGCAAGGGTTCGAGGTTGTCGCACTCAAAGACAACGAAACCCTTGAGGCGAACCTTAAAGCGCAGTTGGAGCGCGTCAATCACTGCGTACTGTCGGAATCCGAGTTTCGTCAGGTGCTCGGTAAGTTAGAAAAAGGCAATATTTTCACTAAGGCCAAAACCTTGCGCGACCGGATCGCTATCACCCTCGATAATGGCGATGCGATGCATTTGACTCTGCTGTTTGCTATGCCACAAAACAACCGCTTCCAGATTGCACAGCAAATTACCGTCAAAGGCACTTATACGAATCGCTATGACGTGACGATTCTGGTCAACGGCCTGCCACTGGTCCAGTTAGAGTTGAAACGCCGAGGCATTGAGCTCAAAGAGGCCTTCAATCAAATTAAGCGCTATCAAAAGCACTCTTACCATGCCAACCATCGCTTGTTTAACTACATACAGATGTTTGTGGTGTCCAATGGCGTCAATACCCAGTACTTTGCCAATAACAGTGAACTCTCTGCCAAACAGACCTTTGACTGGACCGATATCGATAACAATCGCATCAGCAAACTTCATGAATTCGCCGCGACATTTTTAACCCCTCAGCACCTCACTGTGATGCTCAACCAATATATCGTGCTCAACGAAACCATGAAGTGCCTGATGGTGTTACGCCCTTATCAGTTTTATGCGGTAGAAGCGATCATCAATCAGGTAAAAACTTCGTCAGACAACGGCTATATTTGGCATACCACAGGCTCAGGCAAAACCCTCACCTCGTTTAAAGCTGCTCAATTGATGACGGCCTTAACCGAGGTAGACAAAGTGATATTTGTCGTCGATAGAAAGGATCTCGATTACCAAACGGCCGAGGAGTTTAATGCTTTCTCTAAAGGCTGTGTGGATACCACCAGCAACACCCGCATTCTGTTCCATCAGCTGTTAGACAAGCCAATCAAGGGCAAAGACATAAACGAAAAACGCAACAGCAAGCTGGTGGTCACTACCCTACAAAAACTCAATAATATTGTGACCAAACAGCGCTACCTGCGTGAGATGGAGGCCTTGAGAGATAAGCGTATCGTATTTATCTTTGACGAGTGCCACCGCAGTCAGTTCGGCGATACCCATCAAAACATTGTCAAATTCTTCAACAATGCGCAGCTATTTGGCTTTACGGGCACACCAATTTTTGTCGAAAATGCCGTCGCCAAGAACTCGGTCAAAAAGACCACTCAAGACCTGTTTGGCAAGCGCCTGCACGCCTATGTCATTGTCGATGCAATCCGTGACCAGAATGTGCTTAAATTTGCGATTGAATACGTTGGGCGCTATCAATACAAAGATGGCTCAAACAACAACCTCGATATTGAAGTAGAAGATATCGATACCAAGGAGCTACTCACTTCTCCTGCCCGACTCGAAAAAATCACCGACTACATCATTGCCCACCATAAGCGTAAAACCCACAGTGGCGACTACAACGCGATATTCTGTGTCTCGGGCGTACCTGAGTTAATCCAATATTATGAGTTGTTTGCCAAGAAAAAGAGCGAGGGCAAGCACAACCTTAAAATCGCGACCATTTTTAGCTTTGAAGCGAACGAGGAAGAAGAGTTTGAACTAGGCGTTAGCGACGATAAACAGGTCAAAGAGATTGCCGCGAAGTACCTCAGCCAAGGTGAAAACGTCAAACTCCATAGCCGAGAAAAGCTCGAAGGATTTATTGCCGATTACAACAAGATGTTTGGTTCAAGCTACAGCACCAAAGACAGCGATTCGTTTTACGACTACTACAAGAACATCTCTAAACGGGTGAAGGCCAGAGAAGTCGATATCTTGCTGGTGGTGAATATGTTCTTAACCGGATTCGATGCGAAAGCATTGAACACCATTTATGTCGACAAGAACCTCAAGTATCACGGCCTAATACAAGCTTTTTCACGCACTAACCGTATTCTGGACGAGAAGAAGTCGCATGGTAATGTCATCTGTTTTAGGAACTTGAAAAAAGCCGCCGATGAAGCGTTCACCCTGTTTTCCAACAAACAACCTAAGGAACTGATTGAGCTACCTCCTTATGATCAACTGCTCGCTGATTTCAACAAAGCCTGTGAAGCATTGAGAGTAATAACACCGGACGTGGATGCCGTTGATCAACTGCCAGATGAAGACGCACAAAAGCTATTCGTCCTTCAGTTCCGTAAACTGATACAACTCAAGAATATGCTCAGTAACTATGCTGACTTCGATATGTCGAACACTGACATGGAAGAGCAAGAATACCAAGACTTCACCAGTAAGTACGCCGATCTCAGTCGACAGATACGTGAATCCACCAGCAAAGAGAAAGTATCGATTCTGGAAGACGTTGATTTTGAGCTAGAGCTGTTGCACCGAGATGAAGTCAATGTCGCCTATATACTGCACTTGCTGCGGGAGTTGCACCAAGAAGAAAGCGGTGAGAGTCAGGAGAAAAAACGACAAGTTATCGCTAACCTGATCAATTCAGACCCAACCTTAATGAGCAAGAAAGAACTCATCGAGAAATTCATGAATGAGCACCTCGACGGCATACCTGCGCATGCTGATGTCGACGAAGAATTTGAGTACTTTTGGGAACGAGAGAAGCGCCAAGCACTTGAGCAATTGGCAGAAGAAGAAAAGCTCAACACCGACAAGCTACAAATTTTAGTTAACCGCTATGAGCTTAGCGAGGAAATGCCGCTACGCGAAGACTTTGCCGACACCTTAGAAACGAAACCCACAATTCTACAGCGAAAAAAGGTTGTCGGCCGCCTAGCCGAGCGGTTTAAAGGGTTTGTGGATACGTTTATTGGTGGGTTTTGACGAGTAGCACAATCAAAAGAGTACATAATGAAAGATATGTTTTACGACCTTAGACCAGAAAACTATAGTTATTTGGTCAATTGGTACCTAGAAGACGGTTCAACTTGGCAACAAGCAGCATCAGAGCAATGGAGAAAGCTGTCTGATCAATATGACTTTTCAGAACCAAGTCATGAGCCCCACGAAACTGATGTGAGTGACGCTTTAGAAATCGAAGACTTTATGCTCGCAACCAAGTTAGCTTTGCATTGCTCTCAAATTGAGCCATTGGAGTTTGCATTAGAGCAAAAGTCGGCGGAATTGCTCTATGGCCTGATCTCATACTTTTCTATGCATGGGTACTATGAGGACAACAGCAACATTTGGGACTATATCAATAGCTCCAACCTACTAGCCAAAGCAGTTAGATATCATGCAGAACAGTGCTTCATACTGCTCCTGACATTTGAACAGATTAATCCAATACAAGATGATACTGACTCAGACGTTGTATATCACTCCCTAGATTGGCTCTTACGACCAGAATACAAAGATGTTGCTGGATGGTTCCAAGCTAACAAACAGACGACAACATACAGCCATTATTGTGGCGAAGTAGTTAAAATGGATTTGTTTGCAGCCTTCGCCCTAGAAAGAAAGTTCACGCTAGCTAGCCATCTAATCCACAAAGGTTGGAAAACCATTAACCCTTTCATTGGCGATTTTGATGACCAGTTATTGGATGCCGCTATATATCAAGCAAGAGACGGAAAATCTGACTTACTGGAGTGGTACTTATCTCTAGTCGGTACTCAGGTCCGTTACTCTCAAGAAGTTCTTGAGGACATTGATACAAAAAAATCTGATATAAAAGATTTAGTTACCAACTTCGACGAACTAGTAGACCTAGGTCTACTGGAGCAGTCTGTATGTACAACAATGGCTAATAATTATTCCCCGTACATACAACTTGAATGTTTAGACAACCTATCGGCTCTACATCATTACCCCGTGAGAAATGGAGATTATCAACCAAAACCAAAATCCATCTCGCTCTTTAATGATATCAAGCGGATACATGAAAACTTACTAAAGCCATATGTGACCGACTTTAAAGTATGTTTGGTTAACAATAAGTTGCTGAGTGTCTCTCTATTCGAGCATGGAGAGGAAAAACCAACAAGCAGGGCTACGATCAATTGCTCCCACCTCCCCTCTTTCACAAGAATATTTAGTGCCTGTGAATACGAAGGGACACACCCGACTGACTTTCAAATCCAACTCGCTATTTTAAGTATGCATGAGAGAGAGCTGATAGCTAACATCTTATCAAGGCTGGAACCCGTAATATAACCCGAACATGAGAATTAAAGAGCTTTCCTCACAGAGGAAAATGACACAACATTAGATGGCGCAAAACTTAGCGCCACTAAATGATCTACCCACTTATCAAGTGCTGCTCGCTTTTCTGGCAAGTACTGACTTCTGTTATAAATAGCCATCACTCCCCCAAGGCTGTGTCCTAGCATTTGCTCCACAACATGAGGTGCTATCCCAAGGTCATTCAAGTAAGTCGCAAAAGTTCTGCGTAAATCATGCAGCGTCCAAGCCTCAATATGCTCTAACCTCCTCCACAACATCCGACCTGACTGACTAACCGATTCTGGTGATTTCAGTTCACCAAGAATAAAATCCTTGTCGTTAGCGCCAACTTTAAGCTCCAAAAGCCAATTTTTTAGCGCCTCAGGAATTGGGCGAATGATACGCTCACCAGTCTTGCTATGCGCTTTGGGGACAGTCCAGAGCATTTCATTGAAGTCCCATTCAGCCCATGTTGATAGGCGTATTTCCTGACTACGTGCTCCAAATACAATCAACAGTCGAACAAGCTTGGCATAGTACGGTAGGAGCTTTGTTCCTTCGGTAAAACGCCATACATCCACCAGCTCTTGAACTGACAGTACTCTGTCCTTTTTACGTTGCTTATTACCAACATCTGAAATAGTGAGATCTTCTAAAACGCGGCTGGTGGCATAACGTCTCACCCGACAGAATCTAAGCGCTTGCTTTGCATTTTGGAGGATATAACCAGCAGCAACAGGAGCAGGACGTTGTTTACCCGGAATTCCTTTACGAATCCGGTCAAAACACTCAACCCAGTGGCGTGTTTCTGTTTGCTCAATCGGAAGCTTTCCAATATAGGGGTAAATATGACGTTCAAACTGAGCACGATGTTTACCTGCATTGGAGCGATTCTCCTCTGCGTACTCGACAAGCCAGTATTCAAGAGCTTCGAAGACCGTTACGGGGTAAAGCTTCTCTTCACGTGCGAGGCTGCGTTTTTGTTTAGGGTCAAAGCCTTCAGCTAACCACTCTCTACACTGGTCCGCCACTTCTCTCGCTTTAACTAGCGATAAGGCAGGGTAATCCCCCAAATCCATTCGTTTGCCCTTGCCGTCGATCTTGTAACGGTACTGCCAGCGAACTTTTCCTTTCGCAGAGACGCGAGCGCTTAAGCCATTGCCGTCGGTCAATACAAACGCCTCAGAATGGTTCTTGCCTGCCGCTGTTTTTAGATGTTTATCGTATAGCTTACCCATAACCCCTCGTAAAAGGGTACATATAAATATTTCATGTACCCCAATATGTACCCCGAAGTCATAATAAGACGGAAAACAACCAAAGACAAACAAAAACAAAACCAATTTTAAGTCATTGAATTTATTTAGTTATAATTATCAAATCAAAACAAATGGGAACAGGCAAAAACCATACTTCTGATAATACGGCATGAACTAATCATTCATTGCTCAATGATTAACATTGAAGGCCTGTGTAATCACACAGGCCTTTTTATTTATCCCTTCATCAGCGTTGCCCCTCAAATTCCCTCTAACACTCAAAGGATCTCTGCTCGATATTGTGCCGTTTCTGGTACAATCAGGCGCATAAACTCTTTGTAAATTTGCCGTCGCAGAGCAAATTGAGCAGACCAAGCAATTTAAAAAAGCCCGTTGCAACAGATATTTGTGTGAGGAACCATGGCAGAGTTAACCATAAATAGCCTCGAAGATATTCACGCCCTGCAAGAGAGCGCTGAAGTGGAGTGCAAACTCGCGGGTGGTCGTGACGGCAAAGGCGCAGTCCCCAACGATATGTGGGAAACCTATAGCGCGTTTGCTAACACCCGTGGTGGCGTCATTCTGCTGGGTATTAAAGAAAAACGCGGTCAGTTTACCTTTGAAGGCATCGTAAACCCTGCGCCCCTGGTTAAGAACATTGTTGATACGGCCAACAATCCCAACAAGGTAAGCTGCAATCTGCTCAGCGAGCGAGACGTGTGCGTTGAGGTTATCGATGGTAAGTCTCTTATTCGTATCGATGTACCGAGAGCGCCGCGCAAAGAGCGGCCTGTTTATATCAATGGTAACCCTCTTACAGGTAGCTTTGTTCGCCGTTACGAAGCAGACCAGAAGTGCTCTGCTAATAGCGTCAAACAGATGATGGCCGAGCAAGAGAACGAGCGTGATCAACGCATTTTAGAGCACTTTACCCTTGATGATATTGAGTCAGAAAGTCTGCGCGTTTATCGTCAAATGTTTAAAGATGCCAAACCTCAGCACCCTTTTTTAGAACTCTCTGATCGAGAATTCCTGCGCTCGATTCGTGCTTGGCGGCGAGACCGCGCATCGGGTATTGAAGGGTTAACATTAGCAGGCCTAGTGATGTTTGGCCGCTGGGATGCCCTACAGGATGCTTTTCCGGCTTACTCTCTAGACTACCAGGAGAAGGACGACAGCTCGCACCGCTGGATAGACCGTATCTACACTGATGGTTCGTGGTCTGGCAATGCTTTTGATTTCTACCGTAAGGTTTATCGTAAACTCACCGCCGACTTAAAAGTGAGCTTCCAGTTGAGTAATGGTCAACGCCTCGACACCTCTCCGGCACATGAAGCCATTCGAGAAGCTTTGGTTAACACGCTGGCTCATGCTGACTTTGATTCAGAAGACAATATTTTAATTGAAAAGCACCCCGATTTTATTGGTTTTCGTAATCCTGGCTTAATGCGCATTCCAGTTCTGGAAGCCATTGCTGGTGGCAACAGCCAGTGCCGCAACCCCGCTATTCATCAAATGTTCTTAAACATTGGTCTGAGTGAAAAAGCAGGCTCCGGCATTCCTAAAATATACAGCAACTGCCGCAGCCAAAACTGGCAACCGCCGCACCTCTATGAAAAGCACGAACTCGGTCAAACGCTGCTCGAACTGCGTATGGTGAATTTATTGTCACCAGAGCTCCACCAGCAGCTCGTCGATCTGTTTGGTGAAAACTACAAACAGTTGAGCGAGCTAAAACGCACCATACTGATCACGGCGGTCACTGAATCTTGGTTTAATCACGAGCGTATCTGCTCTCTCACCTCTGAGCATACCCGAGAAGTCACACTGGCGCTGAGCCAATTGGTCTCGGCAGGATACTTAGAGTCCGCAGGCAAACACAAAGGTAAAATCTATCACCTAAAAGGGATTGAAGTCCCTACCCCAGAGAATGAGGCGGGCAAGAGCATTAGTTTTGTCGCCTCACCGAGTACGGCGCAACTGTCTTTGTTTGATAGCGAAGTGCCGGAGTTAAACTCACAAAGTCCGGACCTAACGACTCAAGGTCCGGAGTTAGGTCCGGACCTAACGACTCAAGGTCCGGACCTAACTACGGAGCAACATGACAAGTTTGATCAGCAAGCTCAAAATTTATGGGCTGAGCTTAAGAAAATAGCCAACTCCGTTGCTCAACTCACTGGCAGAAACAAATCGAAAGCAATCATCGAGCAAACCCTGATTGAGTTATGCCGAGCCGCTGAACCTCAGTGTCTCAAGCTAGCAGATATCGCCAGTTTATTGGATATGAAGCCAGACACACTCAGAAGAAACTACCTAAGCCAGATGGTAAAACAACAGAAACTTTACTTAGTCTATCCGACTATCCCAAACCATCCAGAGCAAGGCTATACCACTAAAAACAATACTAAACAGGACTAAAGCAGCACAAGAAGGCAATAACAACAATGGCTTATCAATCAAAATAACCGTTAGAAGATAACCTGATCACGTAACTCAGTATGCAGGGCTTTGAGATTGTCACACTCAAAGACAACGACGCCCTTCAAGCGAACCTTAAAGCGCAGTTAGAGCGAGTTAATCACTGCGTACTGTCAGAGTCTGTTTTTTTCAAACGCATCTCAAAGGGTCTTTCGCAAGAAAGACCCTTTTTCTTTGTCTGTACTTTGTCATCGGCAGGATGAGACCTGTCTCTCACTCTAATCAATCATTCCTTTCATCAATAGATAAATGCGATCTATCTCACTGCGCAAGTTAAATGTTACCGGTAACATTTAACAATAAGTTACCGGTAACATAACAATTACATCCGTACCTGGCCGACGTGATTGGCCAAGGTGGTTAACTTGGAAAACGTGAACATCAAAAAAAGGATACCCCTACTATGAAACCTCTCTCTCAAACCCTGCTGGCGGTCACCATGACGGGACTCTTCTCTGCCTCTGCGTGGGCAGCAGACTTTACCTTGAAGATTCAATCGTCGGATCCCTCGGGTGATTTGAACTTCAAAGTACAGCAACGCTGGGCTGAGCGCGTTGAAACCATGTCTGACGGTCGTATTGACATCGACCTTCTGCCTGTCGGCTCGGTCGTCAAACACACTGAAACCTTGGGTGCGATTAAGATGGGCATCCTAGATGGCCAAGTGACAGCGACCGGCTACTTCTCTGGTAAAGATCCGGCGTTTGGCTTAATTGGTAACATGGTGGGTGCGTGGTCCGATACGACTCAACTGCTGCAATACATGAATTATGGTGGCGGTAACGAGTTGATGACCGAATTGTATGCGCCCTACGGCGTGAAATTTGTCGGCGCCTCGACCACGGGTGTGGAATCCTTCATCTCGAAAAAACCACTCAACGGCGTAGATGACCTGAAAGGATTGAAACTGCGCGCCCCTGAAGGTTTGGTGCAGCAGGTGTTCGCGGCAGCGGGTGCAACGCCAGTGAACTTGCCCGGCTCTGAAGTATTTACCGGCCTGAGCAAAGGCGTGATTGACGCGGCGGATTACACCGTGTTCTCCACCAACCAAAAAGCGGGCATGAATGACATCGCCCCTCACCCTGTCCAGCCGGGCTTCCACTCTTTACCGCTGATTGATATCTCTATCTCGCAGAAAAAGTGGGACAAGATGCCAGCCGACCTGCAAACCATCTTGCAAACCTCAGTGCGTGATTTCTCTTACGACATGACCACTCAGCTGAAAATTGCCGACCAAGCAGCAGTCAAAGAGGCACAAGCCAATCCAGACATCACCATTCATAACTGGTCAGATGAAGAGCGTAAGAAGTTCCGCGAAATCGCCAAAACACAATGGAAAGTGTTTGCTGAGCGCTCACCTAACGCGCAGAAGGTGTACGACTCTGTGACCAACTTCTTGGAAAACAACGGCTTACTATAACGTCTCACACCCCCATTGGGAGGGCGCACTTGCCCTCCCTTTACCTTGGAAAAGATTATGCCCGAGAAAATGCCTCACACGCCATCAGCGCCTGAGGAGCGTCCACGCAATCTGTTGGACGCGGCCATCATTAAATTGAGCCACCTCCTCAGCGGCCTGTTTATCGTCACCGTACTGATTTCCTTTTACGAAGTGGTGATGCGCTACGCCTTCGACGCCCCGACCACCTGGGTACATGAAACGGCGTCCTTTATCGGCGGCAGCTTGTTTGTGGTCGGCGGCATCTATGCCTTTGCGACCAACAAACACGTGCGCGTCGTGCTGATTTACGATGCGGTGTCAGCAAGAACGCGCCAATACCTGAATATTGTCCATCATATTGTGGGCCTCGCCTTTGCGGGCATGTTGGCGTACGCCGCCTATTCATTGGCCGAAGAGTCTTGGTTCACTCCTTGGGGCGAAATGCGGTTAGAAACCTCAGGTTCGGTGCTCAATGCCCCTTACCCTGCGCTACTGAAAGGGCTGATTTTTGTTGTGCTGTGCATACTGGTCGTCCAATTTATCCTTCACCTTATTCAAGACATTGCCGGACTCAAGCCGTCAAATAAGGAAGAGTAACCATGTTTGATTTATCTTCTATCGGAATCGCTTGGGGCAGTGTGCTGATGCTGGTGATGATGATCGCCTTGCTGCTCACGGGTATGCAGCTGGCCTTTGTCACGGGTTTTGTCGCAATCTTCTTTACTCTGTGCTGGTTTGGGCCCGATGCTTTGCCTCTCATCGCCAGTCGTACCTATAGCTTTACCTCGGGCTATGTGTTTCTCGCTGTGCCTATGTTTGTCTTAATGGCGGCGCTGCTCGACCGCTCAGGCATCGCTAAAGATCTGTTTGATGCCATGAAATCACTCGGGCGCAAAGTGCGCGGCGGGGTGGCGGTCCAAACCTTGTTGGTTGCGGTATTGCTTGCCTCTATGTCCGGCGTGATTGGCGGTGAGACGGTACTGCTTGGCATCTTGGCCTTGCCACAAATGCTGCGCCTTGGCTATGACCGTAAACTCGCTATCGGCACCACCTGTGCGGGCGGTGCATTGGGGACCATGCTGCCACCGAGTATCGTGTTGATCATCTACGGCATGACAGCCAGCGTTTCGATTGGCGATCTGTTTAAAGCGTCTTTCTTGCCGGCCTTTATCTTAGCGGGCTGTTACATCACTTATGTATTGATTCGTTGTAAGCTCAACCCAGCGCTCGCTCCTATCCCCAGTGATAGCGGTGAAGAGGACGACGAACCACAAGTCAGCTACTTCAAAGCGCTATTCTTCCCACTGCTTTCTGTTGCCGTGGTACTGGGCAGCATTTACACCGGGGTGGCCTCAGTCACCGAAGCGTCTGCATTGGGTGTAGTGGGCATCATGCTATCGGCGCTTATCCGCGGTGAGATGAACTACACCATGCTCAAAGAGAGCGCCATCGCCACCATGCGTACCTGCGGTATGATCATGTGGATCGGCATCGGCGCCAGTGCACTGGTGGGCATTTACAACCTGATGGGCGGCATCGACTTTGTTGAAGAGGTCATTTTAAGCCTCAGCGGTGGCAGCGCGATCGGTACCTTGTTGATCATGATGGTGATTCTGCTCGTGTTGGGGATGTTCCTTGACTGGGTTGGCGTTGCCTTACTGACCATGCCTATTTTCGTCCCGATCATTACGGGACTGGGTTTTGATCCGATTTGGTTTGGCGTGGTGTTCTGCTTAAACATGCAAGTGTCGTTTTTATCACCGCCGTTTGGCCCCGCTGCGTTTTACCTGAAATCCGTTGCGCCGCCAGACATTAGCCTTGGTGAGATTTTCACCTCGCTGCTGCCGTTCATTGCACTGCAAGTCTTTGTGCTGAGCTTGGTGATCGTATTCCCTGAATTAGCCATGTGGTGGCGCTAGCCACCACCACAGACATTCGTCTTTTCTTTGTATTGATGCCCTAGCGGTTTTGTTAGGGCTAAGGATCGTATTGTCCAATGAAAGCAAAAAAAATCTTAGTGATGGGCGTCTCGGGCTGCGGCAAAAGCACCGTCGGTCAAGCGATCGCACGCGCCCTCTCCCTGCCCTTTTTCGATGGGGACGATTACCATCCTCCCGCGAATGTGAGCAAAATGCGTCAAGGCATTCCACTCGATGATGAAGATAGAGCCGACTGGCTCGCCACGCTAAACCGCCTCTACCTTGAGCATGACGCCGCCGTTATTGCCTGCTCCGCTCTCAAGCCGGAATACCGTGAGCGACTGCGCCGCAACAATGAGCAATTAGTGGTGGTGTATCTCAAAGGGGATTTTGACACCATTTGGTCACGCCACCAAAAACGGGCCAACCACTATTTTAATGGTGAAGCCATGCTGCGTAGCCAGTTTGAAGCACTCACTGAGCCAAGTGAAAGCGAAGCCTTACACATCCCTATCGATGGATCGTTGGATGCTGTGGTCGCGCGCGCGCTTAGCGCCATTAAGGAGACAAACGCATGAAGCACGCCGATATCGCCATGATTGGCCTTGGCGTCATGGGACGCAGTTTGGCGCTGAATCTGGTCGAGCATGGCTTTCAAGTCACGGGCTATGACATCAGCGACGTCCACCGTCAGCGCGCCGCCGACGAGGCGAAGGCGCTCTCAAGCCCTGACGGCGCGCTCTTGGTCGCCTGCGATCTCAAACAACTCATCACTACACTCAGCACGCCACGGGTGATCGCGCTATCAGTACCCGCTGGTGAGATTGTCGATAACGTCATTGATGACCTACTAGCGGCAGGGCTTGAGCCCCAAGATATTGTCATCGATACCGGCAATAGTTTGTGGCGTGATAGCGAAGCACGCGAGACGCGCTATGACGGACAATGTCATTTCTTCTCCACCGCTGTGTCGGGTGGAGAAGTCGGTGCAAGGCATGGCCCTTCATTGATGGCCAGTGGCAATCCAGAGGCCTGGCAGCGCATTAAACCGATGTGGACGGCGATTGCCGCGAAAGTGGATAGCCAAGGTCAACCGGTCGGCCCATTTGATGACGGCGAGCCCTGCGCTGCCTACCTTGGCCCTGCGGGCGCAGGTCATTACGTGAAAATGGTCCACAACGGGATTGAATACGCCGACATGCAGTTGATTTGTGAGGCGTACCATTTTATGTCGAGTGTGTTAGCGCTCAGCGCTGGCGAGATTGGCGAGATATTTACCCGTTGGAACCAAGGCGTACTCAACAGCTATTTGCTTGAAATCAGTGCGGACATCTTGCAAACCCAAGACCCAGTGACCGGCGCTGCCTTTGTCGATGTCGTACTCGATAAGGCGGAACAAAAAGGCACCGGACTGTGGACCGCCGTCAACGCACTGCAAAGCGGCATTCCTGCCCCAACCATTGCTCAAGCCGTCTTTAGCCGCGCGCAAAGCAGCCAAAAATCACTGCGCCTGCAAGCGGCCAGTCACTTTGACGACAAGTACTTTGACGACAAGCACTTTGACGAACGCACGCCTGCGCTCAAAGCACATGAGCGTGACGCTGCGCTGAGCGATCTGCACGATGCGCTATACTGCGCCAAACTGGTGGCGTACGCGCAAGGGTTTGATCTGATGAGCGCGACGTCAAAAGAGCAAGGCTGGGACTTAGACTTTGCCACCATTGCGAAAATATGGCGGGCAGGCTGTATTATCCGGGCGGGCTTTTTGCACTCGATTCGCCAAGCGTTCGACGCAGACCCTACCCTGGCGCATTTATTACTGGCGCCGACCTTTAGCGCGCAGCTCAAGCGCTACCATCAAGGCTTTCGCCACACCATAGCTCGCAGTGCACAACTCGGCGTCCCCATGCCGGCCATGAGCTCAGCGCTGCACTATTTTGACGGCCTGCGCACGCCCATCTTACCCGCCAATCTGCTGCAAGCGCAGCGCGATTACTTTGGCTCACACACCTACTCTCGCATCGACGAAGATGAACGTTGCAAGTTCCATCTCAACTGGAGCGATGTGGCACGGACACAGTCAAACGCCTAAAAAAACCGCGCTCAACCTCGGATGAGCGCGATTTTTGTTACCTGAACCAACAAACTGAGCGCCATTTACCGCTATGATGTTACCAGTAACACTGCCCTATCCATTGTAGATAAGTTTGATGGCCACCAAGAAAAAACGCCCCACATTACAAGATATCGCCACCCGAGTTGGCGTCACCAAAATGACCGTCAGTCGCTGCTTGCGCGATCCTTCTCAAGTCTCTGAATCCCTGAAAGACAAAATTCAGCAAGCGGTGGATGAGCTCGGTTATATCCCCAATCGCGCACCGGATATTTTATCCAATGCCAAATCCAATGCCATCGGCGTGCTCGTCCCCTCGCTCACCAACCAAGTGTTTGCGGAGGTGATTCGTGGTATCGAATCCGTGACGTCGCCCGCCGGTTATCAAACCATGATTGCCCACTACAGCTACAGCACGGAGCTAGAAGAGCAAAGCATTGCCTCACTACTCTCCTACAATGTGGATGCGATCATTTTGTCTGAAAACGTCCATACCGACAAAGCGCGCAAAATGCTGCAAACCGCCGCTATCCCAGTGGTTGAGATCATGGACAGCGTCTCTCCTCACATCGAACAAGCCGTAGGGTTTGATAATGCCAGTGCGTCCAAGGCGATGACTCAAGCACTGATCGACAACGGCCGTCAACACATTGCCTATTTTGCCGCCCGATTAGATGAACGCACTCGACAAAAGCTGGCAGGCTATCAAGATGCGATGACCCGCGCGGGCCTCACACCCATCCGTTTGCTCACTGAAGAAGCCTCTTCTTTTACGCTCGGCGCCAAACTGCTGCGCCAAGTGATGCAAGAACACCCCAAGGTGGACGGCATCGTATGCACCAACGATGATTTGGCCATCGGGGCGTTTTACGAGTGCCAGCGTCGTGGCGTAGAAGTACCCCAGCACATGGCCATCGCAGGTTTCCACGGCCATGATATTAGCCAGGTGATGAAGCCACGCCTCGCCACCGTCGTGACGCCGCGTGAAGCGATTGGCCAAGTCGCCGCAGAGCAGTTGATTGCGCGGCTGCAAGGTCAAAGTGAGTGGCAAAGCTGCATCGATCTTGGTTATCGCATCGAAATGGGTGAGAGTATTTGAACTCAATTTGCAAGCGCGTTGTGATACTGAGCGAAAAGTCAGTAATTCAAATCACTAATTAGATTGACAATTTAGCAACAACTTAGACCCGAAGTGTGATCTAGAGCGATTACACTGGCTGTCTCATCCGTTAAAATAACGTTTTTGCTCAATTATCAGGAAGATAGATCATGCCAACAGACAGCCGAGAAGAGTGGCTGAGCTATGTGCTAAGCTCGTTGCCTGATCACGTCTTTATTCTCGATGAGCAAGGTCACTATACCGACAGCTTTGGCGGCGCGCACTTTGCCGCAGGGTTTGATGTCGAGCACTATACGGGCCTCCACCTTAGCGACGTTTTGGTCGCCAACAAAGCCAATCAACTGCTCAGCTACTTAGAAGAAGTGTTTGATCACAAACGCGACAAAGTAGTCAAATACGCCATCGCCCCGACCGACTTACTGATGATGCCGATTGATAGCATTGAGTCGATGGGCGCAGAGAGCGAAAACTGGTTTGAAGCGATCCTGCGCTACGTGCCGCAGAGCTCTGCCCACGGCCCGCGCGTGATTTGGTCAGTGCGCGACGTCACCCGTACGCACCTGCTAGAGCAAGAGCTAAAAACCTTATCAGAGACTGATGAGCTGACGGAAATTCTCAATCGCCGCGCGTTTTTCTCTGGCCTCGATAGCGCCTTGCGCCGAGCTCAAAAGCAGCAAGTACCGCTCGCTTGTCTGATGATAGACATTGACCACTTCAAAGAAATTAACGACCAAGTCGGTCATTTATCTGGCGATGAGGTGATCAAACACGTCGCGCAGATCTGTAAACAGGTGGTGCGAGGCAGCGATTATCTTGGTCGTCTCGGCGGTGAAGAGTTCGGTGTCGTGCTCAGCCACACCAACGCGATTGACGCCTACGACGTTGCAGAGCGTATCCGGGAGTCAATCTCGACAACCGAGTGCCAAGTGGACGGCCATGCCATTCATCCTACCGTCAGCATTGGTATTTCGGAGGTCACCTCCTCCGTCGCCTCAAGCAAAGACCTGCTTATCCAAGCCGATAAAGCGATGTACTACTCCAAACAAACCGGCCGCAACCAAGTCACCCTCTACCACGATGGTCTCCCTGACATGAAAGCCGGCGCAACCAACGCCAAAATCCTCTACGCCTCCTAACCCTCTTCTTCCCTCTAGGCACTCGCCACTAGGAACTAGGCACTCTCCCTCTAGCAACAATAAATTTGAATTTTTTTGCGATGCCAAACGATTGCGCGAGCTTTTTAGCGCTAACTTGGTTAGAATACGCGCCATAAATTACCCCTGACTATTGTTAATCGTTCATTTGATTGAACTTCGTGAATTTGAGGAAGATGGAAGCATGACTAACGCTCGTCCTATTCGCCGCGCTCTGTTAAGCGTTTCAGACAAAACCGGTATCGTTGAGTTTGCCCAAGCACTCACTGACCGTGGTGTTGATATTCTATCGACTGGTGGTACGGCTCGCCTATTGGCAGAGCAAGGTATCGCGGTCACTGAAGTGTCTGACTACACCGGTTTCCCAGAAATGATGGATGGCCGCGTTAAGACGCTCCACCCGAAAGTTCACGGTGGCGTACTGGGTCGTCGTGGTCAAGATGACGACGTGATGGCGACGCACGGCATCAACCCAATCGATATGGTGGTGGTGAACCTCTACCCATTTGCACAAACCGTTGCCAAAGAAGGCTGCACACTCGAAGACGCAGTGGAGAACATCGATATCGGTGGTCCAACCATGGTTCGCTCTGCGGCGAAAAACCACAAAGACGTGACCATCGTTGTCAACGCGCACGACTACGACCGCGTCATCGCGGAAATGGACGCGAACGAGAAATCTCTCACTCTAGAAACGCGTTTCGACCTCGCTATCGCAGCCTTCGAACACACCGCGTCTTACGACGGTATGATCGCGAACTACTTCGGCACTATGGTGCCTTCTTATGGCGAGAACAAAGAGGGTGACGCAGAGTCTAAATTCCCTCGCACCTTCAACCAGCAGTTCGTGAAAAAGCAAGACATGCGTTACGGCGAAAACAGCCACCAAGCGGCGGCGTTTTATGTGGAAGCCAACCCAGAAGAAGCGTCTGTGTCTACTGCGCGCCAAATCCAAGGTAAAGCGCTCTCTTACAACAACATCGCGGACACTGACGCCGCGCTTGAGTGTGTGAAAGAGTTCGACGCACCAGCGTGTGTGATCGTTAAGCACGCGAACCCATGTGGTGTTGCGCTGGGCGACAACATCCTAGACGCTTACGACCGCGCATTCAAAACAGACCCAACCTCTGCGTTTGGCGGCATTATCGCCTTCAACCGCGAGCTCGATGCAAAAACGGCAAGGGCGATTACTGAACGTCAATTTGTTGAGGTGATCATCGCACCTTCTGTCTCTGCAGAAGCGATCAACATCGTGGCAGCGAAAAAGAACGTTCGTCTGCTTGAGTGTGGCGAGTGGACAACTAAGACTACAGGCTTTGACCTGAAACGCGTTAACGGTGGCCTGCTTGTTCAAGACCGTGACCAAGGTATGGTCGATGCGTCTGACCTGAAAGTGGTCTCTAAGCGTCAACCCACAGAAGAAGAGCTGAAAGACGCACTATTCTGCTGGAAAGTCGCGAAATACGTGAAATCGAACGCGATTGTTTACTCTAAAGGCGACATGACTGTTGGTGTAGGCGCTGGCCAAATGAGCCGTGTTTACTCGGCGAAAATTGCTGGCATCAAAGCCGCTGACGAAGGTCTACAGGTTGAAGGCTGCGTCATGGCCTCCGATGCCTTCTTCCCATTCCGCGACGGTATCGATGCGGCAGCAGAAGCGGGTATCAAGTGTGTGATTCAGCCAGGTGGCTCAATGCGTGATGACGAAGTGATCGCTGCGGCCGATGAGCATGGTATGGCGATGATCTTTACAGGCATGCGCCACTTCCGTCACTAATTACTCGTCGCATTGGGCGCGGTAGCGGCGTTAGCGCTTTCATTCACCCCGGTCACATAACTAGGCTATGCTCTCGGGGATGAATTCAAGCACTGCCTTGCTACCACACCCACTGCTTAGAGTAATCCAACTTTTGAAAGGATTATTAAATGAATGTTCTAATCATCGGTGCGGGCGGTCGTGAGCACGCACTGGGCTGGAAAGCCGCGCAAAACCCTAAAGTAGAGACGGTTTTCGTTGCACCGGGTAATGCGGGTACGGCGCTTGAGCCAAAACTGGAAAACGTCAACATCGGCGTGGAAGATATCGAAGCGCTGGTGGCATTTGCCAAAGAGAAAGCGATTGAGCTCACTATCGTTGGTCCTGAAGCACCGCTTGTTATCGGCGTGGTGGATGCCTTTCGCGCATCGGGTCTGCCTATCTTTGGCCCAACAGAAGCGGCGGCTCAGCTT
>NZ_JCBDGH010000038.1:0-29875 GCF_059833955.1 Vibrio sp. R15-SG3-ISO1A | reverse complement strand
CGCAAAGCGCAGCAAGAGAGCAACGCAGACTCCAGCAGCGAAGAGACTCAAGCTAAGAATGTGCCTGCTGAGGATCCGAAAAAAGCCGCCGTCGCAGCAGCGGTTGCGCGCGCCAAAGCGCGTAAAGCGCAGCAAGAGAGCGACGCAGACTCTAGCAGCGAAGAGACTCACGCTAAGAGTGAGCCTGCTGAGGATCCGAAAAAAGCCGCCGTCGCGGCGGCGATTGCGCGCGCCAAAGCGCGTAAAGCGCAGCAAGAGAGCGACGCAGACTCCAGCAGCGAAGAAACTCAAGCTAAAAATGAGCCGGCTGAGGATCCGAAAAAAGCCGCCGTCGCGGCAGCGGTTGCTCGCGCCAAAGCGCGGAAAGCGCAGCAAGAGAGCGACGCAGACTCCAGCAGCGAAGAAACTCAAGCTAAGAATGAGCCTGCTGAGGATCCGAAAAAAGCCGCAGTGGCGGCAGCGATCGCTCGCGCAAAAGCACGTAAAGCCGCCCAACAATCATCTAAACCTTCTGAGGAGAACAACTAGTGGCGTTCTTTATCGCAAGTTCCCCCCATGCTCACAGCCGTAAAAGCACGCCGGATTTGATGAAATGGGTCGCCGTCTGCGCCTTGCCCGGGCTTGCCGCTCAAATCTACTTTTTTGGTTGGGGCACTTTGATCCAACTGATTTTTGCCATTGCACTGGCACTGCTACTTGAAAGTGTGGTGATGCTGGTTCGTGGCCGCTCGCCCATGTCAGCACTGCGTGATAACAGCGCCATCGTGACCGCTTGGTTGCTGGCTGTGGCCATTCCGCCTCTGTCCCCTTGGTGGATGATGGTGATTGGACTGGTGTTCGCCATCGTCATCGCAAAACACCTCTACGGAGGTATTGGACAAAACCTCTTTAACCCAGCAATGGTCGCCTACGTGGTGTTGCTCATCTCCTTCCCTGTCCAAATGACCAGTTGGATGGCTCCGAGCACACTTCAACCCGTCAGCACCTCCCTTGCCGATACCTTGTCGCTAATCTTTAGCGGTTACAGTCAAGAGGGGCTGTCGCTACAACAAATTCGCACCGGTATCGATGGCATCACTATGGCCACGCCACTCGATGCGTTTAAAACTGGCCTGCTTGCAGGAAATACCAGTGTGGAAGTGATGCGACAAGCGCAATTTAGCGGTTTAGGCGGCGTCGGTTGGGAATGGGTCAACTTGGCGTATTTGTTCGGTGGTTTGATGCTGATAAAACTGCGCATCATCAGTTGGCACATCCCTGTGAGTTTTCTCGCTAGCCTCGCTGCCATGAGCGGCATTTTTATGCTCATCACGCCAGGAGAGACCGCCTCACCCATCTTGCACCTCCTTTCTGGCGCAGCCATGATCGGCGCCTTTTTTATAGCAACCGATCCGGTGTCGGCGTCGACCACTGTCAAGGGGCGCTTGGTATTTGGGGCCTTTATTGGCGCTATGGTCTTTATCATTCGAACGTGGGGCGGCTTCCCAGATGGCGTTGCCTTTGCGGTGCTACTGGGCAATATGTGCGTACCCATGATTGATTACTACACCAAACCCAAAACTTACGGTCACTGAGGGGTATAATGCTGAACGCTATACGTAACAACGGCGCAATCCTTGCCATCTTTGCCTGTGCTTCTACAGGCTTAGTTGCGCTGACTCACTACTTGACCGCCGATCAAATCCAGCGCCAGGAGCAAGCGCAGTTGCTCTCGGTACTCAATCAGGTCATCCCACATGATCTGCACGACAACGATCTCTACCAAGCCTGTACCTTGGTGACGGATCCGCTGCTTGGCACGGCTGAACCTATGCCAGTCTACCTCGCTTCCTTAAATGGCGAGCCTAGCGCCATGGCGATTGAAGCCATCGCGCCCGATGGCTATAACGGTTCCATCAAACTCATCATTGGCGTGAAACAAGATGGCACGGTCACCGGTACCCGAGTATTGAGCCATCAAGAGACACCCGGACTCGGTGACAAAGTTGATTTACGTGTCACAGATTGGATCCTCGGCTTTACCGGCAAAGTGCTGACTACTGATAACCAGGCCAGTTGGAAAGTGCGTAAAGACGGCGGGCAATTTGATCAATTTACCGGGGCGACCATCACGCCAAGAGCGGTCGTCAAGGCGGTACGTAATACGTTAGAGTATGTCAACGACCATCGTGGTGACATTCAATCTCAACCGCTCAATTGCGGAGGTGCGCGTGACTGAACATCAAACACTGATTAAGAATGGTTTGTGGGACAACAACCCCGCACTGGTCCAACTGCTTGGCCTATGCCCTTTGCTGGCGGTCTCCTCTACCGTCACTAATGCGCTTGGCTTGGGGATTGCGACCCTGTTGGTTCTGGTTGGATCGAACGTGACCGTCTCTTTAGTACGCGACTATGTGCCAAAAGAGGTACGCATTCCGGTCTTTGTGATGATCATTGCCTCGTTAGTGACCTGCGTGCAGCTGCTGATGAACGCGTACGCTTACGGTTTGTATTTGTCGCTGGGTATCTTTATCCCACTTATCGTGACCAACTGCATCATCATCGGACGCGCTGAAGCGTTTGCCTCGAAAAACGTGCCACTTCTTGCCGCTCAAGACGGTTTTTGGATGGGCATGGGGATGCTGATTATTCTTGTCATTTTGGGAGCCATGCGTGAGATTCTTGGCAATGGTACCTTATTTGATGGTGCAGAGCTGCTGCTAGGGCAATGGGCAACAGCGCTGCGAATTGAAGTGTTCCAATTTGACAGCAATTTCCTGTTGGCAATGTTGCCGCCAGGTGCCTTCATCGGCGTTGGGCTGCTGATTGCGATTAAAAACACCATCGATAGTCGACTGAGCGCACGCAAAGAAAAAACCAAACCAACGATAGAACGAGCGCGGGTGACCAGCTAATCAACACACGGGAAGTCAGCGAATAATGAACAAAGAGAAACGCATTCAAATTCTACAGAGGCTAAGAGATGACAATCCGCACCCGCAAACGGAGCTGAATTGGAACACGCCTTTCGAGCTACTGATCGCGGTTCTCCTCTCGGCTCAAGCCACCGATGTCAGTGTCAACAAAGCCACTGACAAGCTCTACCCTGTTGCCAACACGCCGCAAGCGATGTTTGATCTCGGCGTTGACGGCGTGAAAGAGTACATCAAAACCATTGGCTTGTTTAACTCAAAAGCAGAAAACGTCATCAAAACCTGTCGTATTCTGCTCGACCAACATAACGGTGAGGTGCCTGAAAACCGTGAGGCACTCGAGGCCCTACCTGGAGTGGGTCGCAAGACGGCGAATGTCGTCCTCAACACGGCCTTTGGTTGGCCAACGATTGCGGTCGATACGCACATTTTCCGCGTCTCCAATCGCACCAAATTCGCTATGGGCAAGAACGTTGACCAAGTAGAAGAGAAACTGCTTAAGGTGGTCCCCAAAGAATTCAAACTCGACGTACATCACTGGTTGATCCTTCATGGCCGCTACACCTGTTTGGCCCGTAAGCCAAGGTGTGGCAGTTGCTTGATTGAAGACCTGTGTGAATACAAAGAGAAAGTTTACCCCGACAACTAGGAGCTAGGCACATGTCAAACGGACGCATTCTACACACCATGCTACGCGTAGGTGATCTCGACAAATCTATTCAGTTCTACACTGACGTAATGGGCATGTCTCTGTTACGTAAAAACGAAAACACAGAATACCAATACACGTTGGCTTTCGTTGGCTATGGCGATGAGTCGCAAGGCGCGGTGATTGAGCTAACGTACAACTGGGGTACCGACAGTTACGATCTTGGCAACGCATTTGGCCATGTAGCAGTGGGTGTCGATGACATCTACGCTACTTGTGATGCGATCAAAGCCGCAGGCGGCAATGTGACTCGTGAGCCAGGCCCCGTAAAAGGTGGCACGACACACATCGCGTTTGTTGAAGACCCAGACGGTTACAAAATTGAATTAATTCAAAACAAACAAGCAACAGCGGGGCTTGAAGGCTAACAGCGCGAATCAATCCAATCTATGGGTAGCATTGGCTGCCCATTTTTATTTGCTTTACATGATAATGATTATCACTTAATCTTATTCTTCTCATAGAGAGGAGAGACAAGCATGCAACTGGCAGAATGGGAAAAGCACACACTGCTCGCAGACGTCGCGTTTAAGGACCAAGACCACTTACGCAGTATTCTGCATTATCAACAGGCATTAACACTGAGCGAACGACTGGGAGAACAGGTCGATGTCGATATCGAAGACCGACTGATGATCTCGGTGATTTCGTGCCACAACCTAGCGACCTTCTGGCGCTCGATGGGCGATGAAAAGTATGAACTGAAGTATTTACAGCTCGCTTCAGAGAAAGTGCTGACGCTGATCCCTCAATGCCCGAATTCAGACTGTGACGCCTTTGTCTCTTCGATCGGCTGCTGTAAGAAGGCGTTAGTGGAGTTTATGAAACGCCACCCCAATCCGACCATCGCTCGCATGGTACAAGACATCGATACAGCGACCAATTGCAACTTAATCGCACAGTTTAAGCTGAACTGATCGGCTATCTTGCTAAAAACTTGGCTTCATGTTTTACCTTACATACTGAAGCTATGCGGCGGATACAAAAACAGCGCCAAATGTTGGCGCTGTTCTTTTAGACTTGGGTACGACCGAGAGAAATCACTACGCGGCGGTTTTTATCTTTGCCAAGCGGTGATGCGTTGTCCGCCACGGGACGACGACGCCCATAACCTTGAACTTGGATCCTGTCTTCCGGTAAACCAAGTGAACGGAAGTAACGTTGCAGCACTTCAGCACGCTGCTCAGATAAACTTTGGCTGGCGGCTTTACTGTCTAACGAGTCGGTGTATGTCGATACCAACACCAAGTCTATATCTTGGTTGTGTTTAATGTACTCCGCAATTTGTGCAAGGCGTTTTTGCGAAGCTTTATTCAGCTCTACGCTAGAACGGTCATAATGCAAAATGGTGAAGGCGATATCTTCAAAGCTGTAAGGCAACAAGTTGGCAATACAATCACTAAATACGTTGTAGGTGGGCTGAAAAAGCACCGACGACAACGCCACCTCTACCCGCTCGTCACGACTTTGCCACTCTTGATAGCTAAACGTGGGATAACGCCCCTTTTCAAGCTCACCCAAAATGCTCCACGCGGTTTGTCCACCAACGTAACCATCAAATTGCTGAAAAAACTGAATGCTCGACATGCGGCTGGCGCCATCGCCAGGTCGCCATGCTGGAGGCATCGACACTAAGCTAACGTCTCTTGTCTGCCCCATCGGCCGTTTCATCTTCAGCTCAAAGTCCAGATTGATCTTTTTACTGGCTTGGGAAGAAAACACCGCATCGCCGTAGTTTGGGATAGGATGAACCAACTTACATTCTAGCGGCGTATTGGCAACCATTTGCCAGGTTGACTGCATCGGCGTTGCCACATAGCGCTTCTCAAGCGCAAAGGCGTTCGCTTCAAAACCGGCAATGACTAGCCCTAAACAGGCAACGTAGAATTTGTTCATAGTATGCTTCATCTCTAATACTGCGGGGTGACTCGCGTTGCCGCTTGTCACTCTGTCTGCATGACTTTGGTGAGAATAATGCAAAAAGCTCGCCAACACTTTCATTCCCCAGCGTCGCCATCAAAGAGATTAACGGTTTTTCTTGTTGACAGAATCTGCAATAATGCTGCCCCTGTCACATAACAATAGACCAACATGAGTTCAGAAAACGAAGCATTGACGCTTAAAAAACGCTTTCGAGGCTATTTCCCAGTGGTGATCGACGTCGAGACCGCAGGATTTAACGCCCAAACCGATGCCCTCTTGGAAATCTGCGCGGTCACCTTACGTATGGATGAAAATGGCGATCTCCACCCTGCGTCAACGATTCACTTCCATGTTGAACCATTTGAAGGGGCGAACTTAGAAAAAGAAGCCCTAGAATTCAATGGGATTCGTGACCCATTTAGCCCGCTTCGCGGCGCAGTGACAGAAGCCGAAGCATTAAAAGAGATTTATAAGCTTGTTCGCCGCGAGCAAAAAGCGGCGGACTGTAGCCGAGCTATCATCGTTGCGCACAATGCCACTTTTGACCACAGTTTTGTCATGGCAGCAAGCGAACGTAGCAAGCTCAAACGCGTCCCATTTCACCCCTTCGCCACCTTTGATACTGCCGCATTAAGTGGTTTGGCCTACGGTCAAACTGTTCTGGCCAAAGCGTGTAAAACCGCAGGGATGGAATTTGACAACAAAGAAGCCCACTCTGCGCTCTACGACACGGAGAAAACCGCAGAGCTTTTCTGTGGCATCGTCAATAAATGGAAAGCCCTAGGCGGCTGGCCACTGAGCGACGACGCCGATTAATACTAAAAACATGTAAACACAATTATCGAGTAAGTTATGAACCCTGTTGTTATTTCCGTTTGCGTTATGCTAGCGCTTGCCCTGATGCGCGTGAACGTCGTGGTCGCGCTGACATTCAGTGCTATCATCGGCGGCCTCGTCTCTGGCATGAGTCTAAATGAGGCGGTTTCCGCGTTTGAAAGTGGTCTAGGTGGCGGCGCAACGATTGCACTGAGCTACGCGATGCTAGGTACGTTTGCCGTTGCGATTTCAAAATCCGGCATCACCGACCTTCTAGCAAGCAGCGTGATCAAACGTATTCATGGTAAAGAGAATGCCAATGCGTCACTTGGCCTTAAGTACGCCGTGCTGGTTGCCCTGATTCTAGTGACCATGTCATCGCAAAACGTCATTCCTGTCCATATCGCCTTCATCCCTATTCTTATTCCACCTTTGCTAGGCGTATTTGCAAAACTGAACCTTGACCGCCGCATGATTGCCTGTGTGCTGACTTTTGGCCTAGTCACGCCATACATGGTGTTGCCGATCGGTTTTGGTGGCATTTTCCTCAACAACATCTTGCTGAAAAACTTGCACGACAACGGTCTTGAGTCTGTCACCGCAAGCCAAGTGCCGATGGCGATGCTGCTCCCTGCTGCGGGTATGGTGTTTGGTCTGATCACGGCTATTTTTGTTAGCTACCGTAAGCCTCGTATCTACAAAGAGACGGAGCTGACGCATGTAGAAGAGAACACCACCCAAGTGAACAAGAAGAACGTTCTGACTGCCGCATTGGGTATTATCGCGGCATTGACGGTTCAGCTCTCGACCGGTTCAATGATTGTCGGTGCCCTAGCTGGCTTTATGGTCTTTACCTTTGGTGGTGTGATTGCCTGGCGTGAAACTCAGGATGTCTTTACTAAGGGTGTGCACATGATGGCTATGATTGGCTTCATCATGATTGCAGCCGCAGGCTTTGCCGCGGTCATGAAGCAAACCGGTGGTGTTGAATCTTTGGTTGAAGCACTCTCTACCAGCATTGGTGACAACAAACCGCTCGCTGCGCTTCTGATGCTCATTGTTGGCCTATTAGTCACCATGGGTATCGGTTCTTCTTTCTCCACTATTCCTATTATCGCCACCATCTACGTTCCACTTGCTGCTGCGTTTGGTTTTTCACCACTGGCGACCGTTGCCCTTGTCGGTACGGCGGCAGCGCTTGGTGATGCAGGCTCTCCGGCCTCTGATTCGACCTTAGGCCCGACGTCTGGCCTGAATGCCGATGGGCAACATGAGCACGTATGGGAAACGGTTGTCCCAACCTTTATCCACTACAACATCCCTTTGATCGTCTTTGGCTGGATTGCCGCTATGACGCTCTAAACGCGTTGGTCTGTGGATAGATGAAAATCTAAAGACAATTAAGATCAAAAAAGCTGACTCTAGGTCAGCTTTTTTACGTTTGGATGTGCAGACAACACCTATTTGGCGTGTTTTTCTGCCACCGCCGCCAGCACTGGCGCCATATCTTTCAACAACTCTTCATTCACAGGGGCATCCGATGAATCGGTAATGTTGATGGACGTACGGTTCCCAAGATCGCCAAAGAGGAAGGTATAAGTTCCCGCTTTCAGCTCGGTCGGTTTCACTCCGATATCATCCCAAAACGCATCATCCGGTGAGGCATACTTGGCCTTGATGGTACCTTGAGATTGGTTGCGCGCTTCGATGGTAAAGCCCATCTTAGGTAGCAATTCTGGCAAACGCTGCCATAGGACATCGTATGGAGTACGAGCGATGATAACCGGGAAGCCACTGCGATCTCGGCCCATTGTAATAGGGATCTGTTTAACCAGCTCTTGCGCTTTACGCGTCG
Source organism: Vibrio sp. R15-SG3-ISO1A (assembly GCF_059833955.1). NCBI lineage: Bacteria > Pseudomonadati > Pseudomonadota > Gammaproteobacteria > Vibrionales > Vibrionaceae > Vibrio > Vibrio sp. R15-SG3-ISO1A. Next base: position 21,657 of record NZ_JCBDGH010000038.1, on the reverse strand, counting down.
CTTCTTCACGCAAGTCCAAATCATAGCGAGCGGTGACAAGATTGGTCATCAATGCGTTGTAGCGAGATTTATTGGTCGCAGTAACAGGCATAGATTTACCGCCTTCGCGCCAATCGATAAGAGAAATTTTGAAGCCGTAGCGGTTGTTTGCCACAAGACGAGAGATATCGTAGCGAGAGCTGAGCTCCACATCTTCATCAGCAGAATTCCATGTCACCCAATCGGTTTCAATATGGTCTGTCGTTTGCTCTACGATACCGATGTTGCGCTCACTCAGCATGGTTTGCGCAGTTTGCCAAACACGATCCAGTTCGTCTTCGCGTAGCAGCCATAATGTCGTTTCCCCTTCTTTGCGCTCTGCTCGCGCTCCAGGAATCAAGGCTAGGACCTGCTGAGGAGGGCGGATATCCACTTCACGACCAATTCCACCGCTAAACTCACCTTGAGGAATTTGGTAGTTGGGGTAAAACTGAGGCTCTGCGCCCGCCGGTAACGTCCACTCGGTTAAATCAGGGGCATTGAGATACTCAAAGTCGTCTTTGGCTTGGCGACGCTGCGTGGCGCTGCCTGAGCAGGCACTTAAAACAAAAACAGCTAGTGAACTAACAACTAGCTGGTGAGACAATTTCATTGAAACTCCTAAGAAATCAAAGCCGAAGCTAAGCTTCGGCAGTTATCCTAAATCAGTAGATGCCCGCATCCGTCATGGCTTGCGATACAATCGGCTGCGCGTTATCTGACAACTCTGTCAGCGGCAATCTTAGGCTACCGTGGTCAATCAGACCCAACTTATGCGCCGCCCACTTGACCGGAATCGGACTTGACTCCACAAATAGATTCTTGTGCAAAGGCATCAAACGTTGGTTGATGACTTCCGCTTCGTCGTATTTGCCTTCGCTGGCTAAGCGGAACATGGTCGCCATATCCGCAGCCGCTATATTGTTGGTCACAGAAATCACACCTTGACCACCCATTTTGACGAAATCCAAACCCGTCGAGTCATCACCACTTAGTAAGATAAAATCTTCGCCACAAAGTTCACGATGAATCGCAATTCGACTCAAATCACCGGTCGCATCTTTTAATGCAACGATGTTGTCGATTTCAGAAAGGCGAGCAACCGTCTCAGGTTTAAGGTCTACCGCAGTACGACCCGGTACATTGTATAGGATCAGCGGCACTTCGCTGACGTCAGCGATCGCTTTGTAGTGCTGGTACAAACCTTCTTGTGTTGGCTTGTTGTAGTATGGTGTAACGCTCAGACAACCGGCAATACCCGTATTATTCAATAGGCGGCTAAAGGTGACTGACTCGTGGGTTGCGTTCGCGCCTGTGCCTGCTATAACAGGAATACGGCCATCAGCGAATTCCAGCGTCTTGAGTACAACCTTGACATGCTCTTCTATCGATAACGTCGATGATTCACCCGTCGTACCTACCGCAACAATACCGCTGCTGCCCGCAGCAATGTGGTATTCGACCAGTTTTTTCAGACTCGCGTAATCGACTTCGTCTTCTTGATTAAACGGTGTAATTAACGCGACGATACTTCCTGAAAACATGTCTCTCTCCCTAATTTCGATACTTATCGCATGTTACTGTAAGGGGATTGAAAAACACAAGCGGTTCGTCACGCTTAAATCACCTAAATCTGTGAATATTTATCATATGTTAGCGTTGGCGCAATTCTGGGTAAAATCTATCCCAACCTAGACCACTCCACAGCCCGATTTGACTTAGGCTGCGCGCTTTCACTCTACAATGTGAAAACACTCAATTTAGGTGATTAGAAAACCTACAGATCCCGCAACTTTCTCCCTTTTAACTGTGCTAAGCTATCTCATTAACAAAGTTAACAATGACTGAAGTGACATTATGAACCAACATCTGGTGATTACCGCGGTAGGGACAGACCGCTCAGGCATCTGTAACCAAGTCGTTCACCATGTGACGCACTCGGGTTGCAACATTGTTGATAGTCGTATTGCGCTATTTGGTAGTGAATTCACGCTTATCATGCTGCTGTCGGGAAGCAACGCAGCCATCACTCGCGTCGAGACCACCTTGCCTTTACTTGGCCAGGAACATGATCTCATCACCATGATGAAACGTACTTCTCCTCACACTCTGTCAGACAATAGCTATATGGTCGAAGTCTTCATTGAGTCGGACGATAAACCGGGCTTAACGGAACAGTTCACCCAGTTCTTTGCCAGCAAAGAGATTGGCCTTTCTTCTCTCAGCGCCCAGACTATCAATAAAGATAAGATTCAAGCGCCGCAAGACCAGTTCCATATCGCTATTTCTGCTTCTGTCGACTCGGGTTGTAACCTGATGCAGTTACAAGAAGACTTCAACGCTTTATGTAAAGAGCTACAAGTTCGAGGCTCACTTAATTTTCTAAAAAATAGTCAGTAAGAAAGGAATACTTCATGAATACACTCAAAGCCGGCTCTCCTGCTCCTGCTTTTTCTCTTCTCGACCAAAACGGCGATACCGTGTCATTGTCGGATTTCGCTGGCAAGAAAGTGCTGTTCTACTTCTATCCTAAAGCGATGACGCCAGGCTGTACAGTTCAAGCACAAGGTCTGCGTGACGTGAAAGCCGAGCTAGATAAGCACAATGTGGTGGTGTTAGGGGTAAGTATCGACCCAGTGAAACGACTCGGTAAATTCATCGAACGTGACGAGCTCAACTTCACCTTACTTTCCGATGAAGACCACGCCGTCGCCGAGCAGTTCGGTGTGTGGGGCGAAAAGAAATTTATGGGCAAAGTGTATGACGGTTTGCACCGTATTAGCTTCCTTATCAACGAAAACGGTGTGATTGAACACGTGTTCGACAAGTTCAAAACGAAAGACCATCACGAAGTGGTTCTGAACTACCTGAATGAGAAAGCCTAACGATTGCGTTTGCCACCCACTCATCGCGCCTTACCGTGAAAAAGTGGGATAGACAGAATTACAGAGACAAAAATGCCAGCAGAAATGCTGGCATTTTTACTATCAAAGGCAGGAACTACACAATGAACTTGTTGAGAATCGCGTCTTGCTCTCGTACGTTCTCAGTTTGAACCTGCATGGCAATACTGGCCTCTTCCGACGCGTTGGTCACCTGTGTCGAGAGATCTTTGATTTTCACTGTGTTGCTGTTGATCTCTTCTGCAACCAAGCTCTGCTGCTCAGCCGCCGACGCAATTTGCATATTCATATCTGAGATTCGCTGAATCGCATCACGAATACGTTGCAGTGCACCATCGGCCGCTTGCGCTTTGTCTACGGCATCGACCGCGGTCGCTTTACTTTCGTTCATGGCGGCCGACACTGAGCTCGCACCCGCTTGTAGCTGCTCAATCATGTTGCGGATTTCGGTCGTTGACTCTTGGGTTCTTTGCGCCAGAGTTCGAACTTCATCAGCTACAACCGCAAACCCACGTCCCGACTCACCCGCACGCGCAGCCTCAATCGCGGCGTTCAGTGCCAATAGGTTGGTTTGATCGGCAATGTCATTGATGACCTTCAAAATGGTCTCAATGTTGGCCGTCGCCGACTCAAGCCCTTGCACTTCTTCAACCGCTTGATCGATTCGAGCAGACAGCATGTCGATCGAGGCTGTAGTGTCACTCACTACCGAGGTGCCATCAAGGGTTGCTTCATCGGCCTCACGCGCGGCAGCCGCAGCACCTTGTGCATTGTTGGCTACTTCCGTCGCGGTGACCGCCATCTCATTCATCGCGGTCGCCAACTGTTCAAGCTCTTGTAACTGACTGCGCATTGCTTCGGCAGATTCGTGCGAGCCTTGAACCGTCAGCTCTGTGCCGCGTAAGATCTCTGCACCAATCGCTTTTGATTGTTGAATCTGTTGCTGCAACGTTTCCGTGAACTGGTTAAAGCCATGCGCAAGCTCGGCAAATTCTTTATCTGTGTTGGTATCAAGACGTTTGGTCAAATCCCCTTGCCCAGATGCCACATCTTGAATCGCCGCATTGAGTGTCCCTAGTGGGCGCATCAACACTTTGATGAGGAAGGTCAGGCCAAGAATACTCAGCACCACACCGATAATCACGTAAATGATCGAGCTATTACGCATATCGCTGATGGCTTTAAACGCGATGCTTTCATCGACAATCGCGCCAATGTACCAGTTTTCACTGGGAACATGCGCCAATTTAATAAGGAAATCTTTACCGTCTTGTGTGATGCGCTGTTCGCCCTCTTGAAGCGTCACTTCAGGCAGGTAGGTCGACAAGTTCTCGCCGTTAAAGTCCGAGTTAGGGTGCGCAATAGTCGTGCCATCACCTGAGATAATAAACAGATAACCCGCATCATGAAGATTGGCTGTGTTGACCAAATCCGCCAAGCCACCCAGTTCCATGTCATAGAACATACCGGCGACCATTTTGCCGTTTTCTTTCACTGGCGTGCCGATCGAGATAATGACTTTCTTCGATGAGACATCCACGTATGGCGCGGTGACAATCAACGCCCCTTTGGCTTTCGCATCTTTATACCAAGGACGAACGCGAGGGTCATAACTCGAGTCGGCTTCCCAGCCATCGTCATTTTCTACCAGAGACCCATCGGACTCATAACCATATCCAACAGCAAGAAAGCTCGATTTCAAATTAGGCTGTTCAAGGATTTCACTCACACGTGCTTTATTGAATGGGTCTAACTGCAACACTTCAGTCGACGAGCGGGCCAACGATTTTTTCGCTTCCATCTCGGACACCACCGTGCTTCTTACACCGTTAACGATTTCGCTCAAGCTGACATCCACCAGCTCCTCAACTTCGTTTTTCACAATGGACAGTTGCTGGACGGACAACAGGGCGACCGTCACAAATAGCAGCGCGGACGATGCGGCGACAATCTTTTGACTAAATCTCATAACTTCCCTCGAAAAATGTATAGGTCGTTCGTATTATTGTAGTTATATCTATCGACTGTGCTGACGTTGACTTGAGTAAATTCTTATAGAAACGATAACTTGTAAACAAAAAGAGTGAATTTTTTCACTCAACCCTTCAATATTTCATCGCTCTATCAGGCAACTCCTACCTAACTGTATAAATCTAGCTGCATAAACCAGATAATTCAAAAGTACTAGTCGACTTTTTTGTCACCTAGCCCTTATGCAACCTCGCCTCGTCCACATTGGGTTTGTTCGGCACACCTCCCTTGGCAATATCGAGATTTTATCGAATGAAATTCTGCCGCTAATATGAATAGTGCATAAAAAATAACGCCGCTAGAGTTTTAACTCTAGCGGCGTTATTTCATCGACAACTGACGACTTACTAAGAAATAATATTCTCTTCTTCACTACTCGGAAGAGCCCGCCATACTGCCTTTACCAAGGTGGCCAGAGGAATCGCAAAAAAGACGCCCCAAAAACCCCACAATCCGCCAAAGACTAAAACGGCAACGATGATCGCCACCGGATGTAAGTTGACCGCTTCAGAAAACAGAACCGGAACCAACACATTGCCATCTAACGCTTGGATAATACCGTAAGCCAACAGCAACCAGTAGAATTGTGGTGTGAATCCCCATTGGAACAATCCTACCATGGCCACTGGCAAGGTAACGGCAGCCGCGCCAATATAAGGAATGAGTACAGAGAGCCCGACAGACACCGCCAATAACACCGCGTAGCGCAGATCCAAAATCGCAAACGTAATGTAGCTGACGCCACCCACAATCAGGATTTCCATCACTTTACCGCGAATATAGTTGGAGATCTGCTCATTCATCTCAAGCCATACTTTGTTGGCGAGACGACGATTTCTCGGTAGTACGCCACTGGCCATCTCAAGCATCTCTTGCTTATCTTTCAATAGGAAAAATACCAACAGTGGTACGAGTACCAAATACACAGCCAATGTGGCCAAGCTCACCAAAGAGGCCAACGACCCTTTGACAACGCTTTCTCCCATTCCCAATACTTGATTTTTCGTGTTGCTCACCAGAGATTCGACGATCTGGAAATTTTCAAGTTCTGGATAGCGCTTAGGTAACTCGGCAATGACTTTTTGTAAACCGACATACATGGTGGGAATATCATTGATGAGATTACCGACCTGTTGCCAAATCGTCGGTACCAGACCAAATACAGCCACCAGCATGATGCTGATAAAGCCCAGAATCACTACCACCACCGATAAGGTGCGGGGCAGCCCAACTCGGGTCAACTGATTGACCGGCCATTCCAGTAAATAAGCCAACACGATCGCCACTAACAAAGGCGCAATCAAGTTGCCGAAAAAGTAGATAGTAATAAAACCAAAGAGCAGTATGGCCACTAGGCTCACGGCATGAGGATCAGAGAAGCGTCGCTTGTACCAGCGATTGATCATTTCGAGCATTTAACTGTTTTCCCTTGTGACATCTAGACAAAGAGTAACATGCAAAGCAAAGTGGCCTTCTTGGGGTTGGCAGTCATGTAGCCACCCTTTCGCCGTAACAAAACGCTGAATATCCTTCAGCGATTGCGGGTCAGAGGTAAGAAGTGATGCTGAACTCTGCTCATGAAGCGATATGAGGTAACGTTTGGCTAATAACAGCGCCATCGGGCACCGCTCCTGGCGCAGATCCAAAATATTGGGTTCCATTCTTCCGCTCGATGCATATTATATCGTGAAGTATTGTATAGTGTTTTTTTAAAAGAGACAGTGTAAATAGAGGCGGCTAGGCAAACTTTGACCGCTATTTGACTCTCCCTCAACCAACTAAGAGAATGACGGGTAAGACAGGGAGACCACCGAGACATTGCACTCGAAACCAACCGCAAAACTCGGTGTCCAAGCAGTAAGTGCAGCTCAGCTTGCTGTCGAGACAATATCCACGGAGCATTTCAGGAAATTTATGCTTAAACGTACGCGTTCTATCGTTTGCTTGTGTGTAGCGACTGTTTTAGGGACATCTACCGCCAGCTTCGGCCCTGTTACACCGGTGTATGCCAACACACTAGACTTGCCCGACATTGGTACCGCCGCCAGCGGCACCTTGACGATTGCACAAGAGATGCAATACGGCGACGCCTACATGCGCATGTTGAGAAACGGACAGCCGATCGTCAATGACCCAGTCCTCAATGAATATATCGACGCTTTAGGCCATCGATTGGTGGCGAATGCGGACGATGTGAAAACCCCCTTCACCTTTTTTATGATCCGCGACCGCAACATCAACGCCTTTGCCTTCTTCGGTGGTTATGTCGCGTTACACAGCGGATTATTTTTGCATGCACAGAGTGAAAGTGAACTCGCCTCCGTCGTGGCGCACGAAATCGCCCACGTCACGCAGCGTCACTTAGCGCGCAGTATGGAAGATCAAGCCAGACGTTCACCTGCCACCATGGCGGCTCTCGCGGGAGCTCTTCTACTCGCGATTGCGGCGCCAGAAGCGGGAATTGCGGCCATTACGGCCACAACGGCAGGCAGCATGCAGGGCCAAATCAACTACACGCGTTCGAACGAAAAAGAAGCGGATCGCTTTGGCATCGCCACCCTGGCGAAAGCGGGATTTGACGTCAACGCCATGCCACGCTTTTTCAGTCGCTTAGCGGATGAGTACCGTTACGCGAGTACGCCACCGCCAATGCTGCTCACTCACCCTTTACCTGAAGATCGCATCACCGATAGCCGAGCTCGTGCGCAAAACTATCCGGCAAGACGGGTCGATTCGTCACTCGATTATCATTTAGCGCGTGCGCGTATCGTCGCCCGCTATGCGGGTATCAGTTCGAAAGCGGCACTCGATTGGTTTGAGCGCACTGAAGCAAAAGCAGAGCCCGAGATTAAACGCGCATTCCAATACGGTCGAGCCCTAGTACAAATGGACAACAACCAACTCGACGAAGCGAGCAAAACCCTGCATGAACTGTACAAGCAGCAGCCGAACAATCATTTTTATCTCGATGCGATGAGCGATCTCTATATCGCGCAAAAAACACCCGAGAAAGCCAAAACGCTGTTAGAGCAAGCTCTGAAAGCAACGCCAAACAACCCCGTCCTGACCATCAACTACGCCAACGTCTTGATGCAAATGGATAAGAATCAAGACGCGTCCAAAGTCTTGCAGCGCTATACCCACGACAACCCAAATGATGTCAACGGATGGCACTTGCTCTCGGAAGCCAGCATTCATTTAGGTTACAGTGACGAAGATTTGGCCGCGCGTGCGGAGATTTTGGCGCTGAAAGCCAACTGGAACAAAGCGATTCAGTACTACACCCAAGCCAGCCAACTCGCTGACCTTGGCAGCCTAAAACAGGCGAGATACGATGCACGCATTGACCAACTTATGATTCAGCGTGATCGCTTTATGGCGCTGCAATAACAGAAGATCTAACGATAACAATAATGGAGAAAGACTATGTCTGTCGTGATTTATCACAACCCTCGCTGCTCAAAAAGCCGTCAAACACTGGCGCTATTGGAAGAAAACGGTGTTGAGCCACACATCGTCAAATATCTTGAGCAAACCCCAAGTGTCGATGAACTCAAGACGCTCTTTAGCCAACTCGGCTTCTCTGAAGTTCGTGACATGATGCGCACCAAAGAAGAGATTTACAAAGAGCTACAACTGGCCGATGCCGACGATGAAGCCCTGTTTCGCGCAATGGCGGAACATCCGAAGTTGATTGAGCGACCTATTGTTGTCAACAACGGTCATGCCAAACATGGCCGACCACCAGAGCAAGTGCTTGAGCTACTATGAGCTGCCGCCTGATTGTCCTCTACTACAGTCGGCACGGTGCAACCCGCTCTCTCGCACAGCAGATTGCGCGAGGCATTGAGTCGATTGACGGTTGTGAAGCGTTGCTTCGCACCGTCAACGAAATAGAGAGCGGCGATGATCCCCTCGATCCCATTATTAAGCTGGACGAGTTGAAAAACTGCGCGGGGCTGGCGATGGGCAGCCCTGTATGGTTTGGCAATATGGCTGGAGCGTTAAAGCACTTTTGGGATAAGACGACACCATTATGGCTAGCGGGCGATCTGATTGATAAACCCGCTTGTGTCTTCACGGCATCCTCATCCATGCACGGCGGCCAAGAAACCACATTGCAGTCTATGATGTTACCGCTACTGCACCACGGGATGTTGATTTTGGGGATTCCTTATTCTGAGCCAGCTCTGCATGCCACACGCTCTGGAGGCACGCCTTATGGCGCCAGTGCGGTCACGACACATCAACCACGCACCTTGTCGCAAGACGAAATAGCATTAGCTCAGCAAGTCGGCAAACGTCTGGCCCGCTGCGCACGTCAATTAAAGGAACTCTAACCATGCAAGAGATGCAAGCGACCACAAAACGATACCGTTTCATGGCGCTGCTTGGCAATCTGGCGCTGCTCGCTTGGATTGGACTGTGGCAATTATCGTTATCGCCTCACCCTCACCTCAACAGCACCACACTCGCGATTGCTTGGGCTATCCCACTGCTGCTGCCTATGCCAGGGATCTTGGCCGGCAAACCGTATACACACGCATGGGCAAACTTTGTTTTAATGCTCTACTTCCTACACGCTTTGACCATCCTTTGGATTGACGACGGCGAACGTTATTTAGCACTGGTTGAACTGCTACTCACCAGTCTCGCGTTTGCTGGGAACATCCTTTATGCACGAGCACGGGGACAAGAGTTGGGCATGAAACTAAAAAGATTGTCCAAAGTGGAAAAAGAAGAGCGTGCTAAGTTCGGCGCTGAAGATAAGTCTGAGGGATAAGGTCACGCTGATGGTCACCCATCTAGCCAACTCACCCTTATACTCCGGGTAAAAACGACAAAAGGGGCGGATCATCCAGCCCCTTTCTCATCTCAAATCTTGATGTGGTTTACTCTACTACCTCAATAGGTTCCATCTCCACACCTTCAGTCTCTGCCACTGCTTCGTTGGCAGAGACGTCACTGTCTGGCTGAATCAGTAGCGGCTCAGGTTGATACGGTTTACCTTGCCACTGGAAAAGCAGCACCGTTTCAGTCTGAATAAGCGGGGCTGAAGCAGCCAGCGAGCTCTCTGTCTCCACCAGAGTTGAATCGGCCGTCATCGTATCGCTAGACTGATTGAGCTCATCGCTGACTTGCGCTGGCAACGTTGGCGTGAGCTCCCCTACCTCGGGTTCAGTTTGAATAAACTGGGTCTCCAGTTGCGTCACTTCGAGTGCAGAGACCTGCTGCTCAAACTCTTCAACACTGGCAAGCAAGTGGACATCAAACGTCACCTGATTGCCTTGAATTTTGATGATGTCTAACGAGGCGACTGAGCTCAGTGCCTTGAGTTTATTCTCAAGTTGGAAAAAGCCCATAGCATCATTGAGTTCAATAAAGCGTGCTTTCACGGACTCAGAAGACTCACTCGCCACCAGCACCGCACTCTTTTTCGCGTAGTAATCGCTGATTTGGTTGATCATTTTATTCGCCGCATCTGCACCATTATTGGCGCCGCTGATCGGTGCTTGACGAGTCACCCCTATAGTTGCCGGCTTTTGATCGTATAACGTCCAACGTAATGATTCGCCTTGCACTTTCACCACTAGGACGGCATCAACCGGGTAGCGCTGACTCGCTTGACCCACTGGCTGAATAAAGCCGCCCCACAAGTCTGAGACAGCCACTCCGGTAACGTCATCAAAATCGCCAACCGGTACGGTCACGGGCAAGCCTCGCTCTCGCGCTTGCTGCTGCAAGTTGACCAGTGTCTCAGAGCGAGAGTGCTCCCAGATGATGGTGCGATCGTAGGGCGTCTCTTCCACCATCCAGACTAAAACGTTCGCACGTGTTGCTGGCCAAAGCGGCAATTGCGCTTGACTGAGTAGAGAGCGAATATGAGGGCCGCTAAACGACATACGCAGTGAGGTCTCCTCACCGATTTTGCCGTAGCCGAGTTGAGAAACGTACTGAGCGCTCTGAGATAGGGCCTTCTTGACGACTTCGTTATCCGCAGCTTGCGGATCGCCAGACGCGCGAATGATGACTTGCTTCATCCCAGCTTCGCGAGCTCGGGTATCGGCGTTATTCTCGCTTTGATCGATGACGATTTCAGCTCGGTAAAGATCCACATTGGTCAAGGCCATCGCTGGCAAACCCATCAGTCCGAGCGCGAGTAAAGCTAAACGGCGCATACATTTCCTACATCTAATCGAATTCACAAACAGCGATGATAAGCAACTATCCGCTGCGGGGCAACTTTCCCGGTCGGTTGGCAGCAGCAAGCGCGATATGGCTAACACTCTCCTCATAGCAACGCTCGGAGTGAAATAACAACGAACGGAGTAAGCGCAGCTCACCTGCCTATTCAAACGAGCAATATTTGATCAAGCTCAGATTGCAATCGTTTGCTTTAATGTTAAAATCTCGCGATTTTATTTTTAGTACCCATGCTCTATCGCTATGTACTAGACCGAAACTATCCGCTTTACAAAGGAATGACGACATGAAAAATGCCATTCAAGGCGCACAAATGCTGTTTGTTGCGTTTGGGGCCCTGGTTCTCGTCCCGCTGCTGACGGGACTCGACCCTAGCGTAGCCCTCTTCGGTGCTGGCCTTGGTACCTTACTCTTTCAATTAATGACTCGCCGCTCTGTTCCCATCTTCCTCGCCTCCTCCTTCGCTTTTATCGCCCCTATCCTTTACGGAGTACAAACCTGGGGTGTACCAGCCACTATGGGTGGTTTGATGGCCGCTGGCTCGGTGTATGTCGCACTGGGTGGTCTAATCAAACTTCGTGGGGTTGAGATTATCCATAAATTGCTGCCTCCCGTTGTGGTTGGGCCGGTCATTATGGTGATTGGTCTTGGATTGGCGCCCGTCGCCGTCAATATGGCACTGGGTAAAGGGGGCGATGGCACGCAACTGATTGATGGACAAGCGGCGCTAGTGATCTCTTCTGTTTCACTGCTCACCACGATTCTACTGAGTGTCTTTGCCAAAGGCTTCCTCAAGCTCACCCCTATTTTGGGGGGCATTGTGGTGGGATACTGCCTGAGCTTGGGCTACGGCATTGTCGATTTCACGCCGGTCAAAGAAGCGGCCTGGTTTGCGCTACCAAACTTCACGGCGCCTGAATTTAACATTAACGCCATTCTATTTATGATTCCCGTTGCCATCGCGCCAGCGGTGGAGCACGTTGGGGACATGCTGGCCATTTCAAACGTCACCGGAAAAGATTACCTGAAAAAGCCCGGCCTTCATCGCACGATTGCAGGGGACGGGGTCGCGACGATGGCGGCATCACTGTTTGGTGCGCCACCCAACACCACCTACTCTGAGGTGACAGGTGCGGTTATGCTGACCAAAGCCTTCAATCCTGTGATCATGACCTACGCTGCAGTGACGGCTATTGTCCTTGCGTTGGTCGGCAAGCTTGGCGCTGCGCTGCAAACCATCCCTATGCCAGTGATGGGCGGTATCATGATTCTATTGTTTGGCTCAATTGCGACCGTAGGATTGAACACCTTAATCAAAAATCACGTCGATTTGCACAAATCTCGTAACCTTGTCATCGTTGCCATTACCTTAGTCTTTGGTATTGGTGGTATGGCGTTTGGCATCGGTGAGTTCAGTCTCCAAGGCGTGAGCCTGTGTGGTATCGTCGCGATTGTGCTAAATCTGGTTCTTCCAAAAGACCTGGGTGAAAACCACGTCGTCGACAACGCACAAATGGAAGAGGAAGAAGCGCGCTAATCCACGCTCAGCCTTCACAAAGATTGGCAAACTGGCCCTGGGTCAGCTTTGCCAAATCTTGCGCCGCCAATTCGATTTCCAACCCTCGCTTACCAGCACTGACACAGATCGTTTCACGCTCCAACGCACTTTGATGGATAAACGTCGCCAATCGCTTCTTTTGCCCGAGCGGGCTGATTCCGCCCACAATATACCCTGTCACTGTTTGCGCAATAGCCGGATCGGCCATCTCTGCTTTTTTAGCCTTTGCCGCTTTTGCCGCCTGCTTCAAATTGAGTTTTTGGTTAACAGGTATCACAGCGACAGCGAGGTTTTTCGCCTCACCATTGAGTGAAAACAGTAGAGTTTTAAACACGCTATTGGGATCTTGCCCTAATGCTTGTGCGGCTTCGAGCCCGTAACTCTCGGCACGCGCGTCGTGCTGATACTGGTGTATTTGATGAGGAATTTTGTGTTTTTTAGCAAGATTGATGGCTGGGGTCATACACACTCCGAGAATAAAAAAAGCGCAGCTCTAGGCTGCGCATTCAGTTAATAAGATTTAGCTTGTTAGGTCAATTACTTGTAGACCATCTCACCTGCTGGTGCGTATTGGTTTACATCTACTGGGCTGTTCGCCTCTAGGTAGTCTTTGAGCACTTCTGCATCAACGAAGCCCGTGTTGACGTGACCTGGGTGGTCCGTCAGCTTAGGATAGCCATCGCCCCCTGCAGCATTGTAGCTTGGTACGGTGAAGCGGTAAGTGCCGTCAAGACGCAGCTGTTTACCACCGATAAACACGTTTGACACTTCACCGTTTTCCACCGTCATTGAAATGCCAGCAAACTGAGCGTAAGCGCCAGAGTCCACTGGCTTGGTCGCTACAACGTTGAGGTAATCCAACACTTCTTGGCCAGACATATCGGTGTAGGTCAAAATGTTGGCAAACGGCTGAACCGTTAGCACGTCTTTGTAAGTCACGTCACCGCCTTCAATCGAGTCACGCACGCCACCTGAGTTCATCACAGCAAAATCCGCTTTGGCGCGTTGCATGTGCGAGGTCGCGATCAAACGGCCTAAGTTGGTCTGTTGGAAACGAACCACATTGCGATCCCCTTCCAGCTTGCCATTGGTCTCTGCGATCTTCACATTCAACTGAGCTTGACCTTGCTCTTGGTAAGGACGCAAAAACTCGAGCAGTTCGCTGTCTTCGGCAATCTCGTCTTCGATAAAGACGCGTTTTGATTCGCCATCCACTTTGACTTTTTTCTTCAAGTTGACCGGAATCAGGTCGTAGCTGACCATCTGCAGTTCACCGTTACGGAACTCATAGTCCGCGCGACCGACGTATTTGCCCCATTCGTGCGCCTGGACGATGTAAGTGCCGTTTTGCATGTCCGGTTTACACTCATCGGATGGCGCGAAGTTTTTCTTCACGACATTTGGCGCTTCCATACAGACTGGTTCCTGGGAGTGACCACCTACAATCATATCCAGAGAACCTTCATCTAGGTAACGAGCCAGAGCCACATCACCCGGTGCGTTCACGCCACGCTTACCATCTTCGTAGTGGCCCATGTGAGTCACAGCGAAAATCAGATCTGGCTTTTCCGTTTCTTGTAGCTCAGCGATCAGCTTCTTCGCTTCTTCTTTCGGGTCGCGGAAATCGATGCCACCAATAAACTCTGGGTTACCGATTTTCGCCGTATCTTCGGTAGTTAAACCGATGACGGCAATCTTAATACCTTGCTTATTGAACATCTGGTATGCCTGGAACATACGCTCGCCCGTTGCTTTGTCGTAGATGTTAGCGGACAGCATCGGGAAGTTGGCCCACTCTTTTTGCTTGAACAACACCTCAAGTGGGTTATCAAACTCGTGGTTACCGAGCGCCATCGCATCATAGCCGATTTTGCTCATGCCTTTGAAATCGGGCTCCGCGTCTTGCAAGTCAGATTCTGGCACGCCAGTGTTGATGTCACCACCAGACAACAGCAACACACTGCCGCCTTGTGCGGTGATATCGGCACGCAACTCATCGATCAGAGTTTTACGCGCGGCCATCCCATACTCGCCGTATTTGTTCTGCCAAAAACGACCGTGATGGTCATTGGTGTGAAGGACGGTGAGCTTGTACGTTGTGTCTGCTTCCCACTCGTGCTGCGGTGCGGTGGCACAGCCAGCCAGAGTTGCCAGAATTGCTGCGCTTATAGCGCTTTTTACGATCAGGCGTTGCTTCATTGTCATACCTTTTGAACTTGGGGGTTTCCACTGCCGAAATTACTGTGCTCTCAACGAGTTAAACGGAGTCAAAAAACGGCTCTGAGAACAGTAAAACTTGAACTAGTTTAAATTAAGGGTTTTTGCGCAACAGTCTGTTTTCATATTTATGATGTCTAGATCACTTTATTTCGCTTGAAAGGATGAAACAAACCACAGAGTTTTCATTGACCGCATCAAGCGATCACAGGCAAACGTTTAGCTTATTGATGGTCTCCCAAGCTTGATTTTGCGACAGAGAGCGTTTAACCAACAGTTTTTCACCCATTGTCCAACGTTCACCGCCAATAAACGAAAAAAGCCAGCAAATGCTGGCTTAATCGATGTTTTTCGCGACAGACTATTTAATATCGATCGGCGCAAACCCCTTAATCAAATCATCAAGGGCTTTCATTTGCGCCAAGAAAGGCTCCAGTTTATCTAGCGGCAGTGCAGAAGGACCGTCGCAACGCGCCTTATCTGGATCAGGGTGAGCCTCGATAAACAAACCGGCGATACCGGTTGCAAGGCCGGCTTTCGCAAGCTCGACCGTTTGCTCACGACGACCACCAGATGCCGCGCCAGACGGGTCACGCATCTGTAATGAATGGGTCACATCGAAAATAATCGGGCTACCGTTGGAGGCTTTTTTCATAACGCCAAAGCCCAACATATCCACCACCAAGTTGTCGTAGCCATGGCAAGAGCCACGCTCACACAAAATCACCTGCTCATTGCCACACTCAGCAAATTTCTCGACAATATTGCCCACTTGACCTGGACTCATGAATTGCGGTTTCTTGACATTGATGACAGCGCCCGTTTTCGCCATCGCTTGCACGAGATCGGTTTGACGCGCAAGAAACGCAGGCAACTGAATAACATCAACCACATCGGCAACAGGCTGAGCTTGCGCTTCAGTGTGGACATCCGTGATAATTTTTACGCCAAATGTCTCTTTGAGTTCTTGGAAAATCTTCATGCCCTCTTCTAGACCTGGACCACGGTAAGAGTGTACCGAGCTTCGGTTGGCCTTATCAAAAGAGGCTTTAAATACGTAAGGAATGCCGAGTTTGTCAGTAACCTTCACGTAGTGCTCACAGATTTGCATCGCAAGATCGCGCGACTCGAGCACATTCATGCCCGCAAATAGGGTAAACGGCTTGTCGTTGGCAACGGGGATATCGCCAACCTGAACGATTTTCTGTTCCATTTTGTTCTCTCTTTATTTAGTCACTGCGCTTAACAACCACAGTGGTTTGTGTGCGTTGGCGGCAAACACCGCCTAGCGCTAGTGTAAAGTGACGCGCGTATCGCTCATCGCGTTGACTTGACTCTTGAGCAGTTCAGACGCCGGGTCATCAGGGCATTGGTCAATAAAATACTGATAATCATTGAGTGCAATTTGATGACAATCAAGCTGCTGATAGATAAAACCACGGTCGCGGATCTCATAAGGGTCATCCGGGACAAACGTCAGCGCCAAGTCGGTACATTTTAACGCTAAAGTGTAGCGCTCTTCACGCAGCAGCGCCGATTTAATCAATGCTAGCCAGCGACCAATCACGGTTGGATTGTCCGCTTCTTTAAGGTGTTCAGATTTGAGTGTCGCCAACGGACCACTGTGCCCTATCAACCAAGCGCCCAACGTGTGCTCACACACGTATTCGCCATTAAAAGGATTGATATAACGTGCCGGCTCACCAAACCACTCCAGTTTGAGCAAAAACTGGGTAGGAAACGTGACGGCCTTAAGAGGAAAGTCCAGTTGACGGCCAAGATAAAGCAGCAGCGAGCCTAAACTCACCGGAATCCCCTTACGCCGCTTTAGCACTTTATCGACAAAGGCATTAGCAGAGTCGAAGTAGGCATCTTGATCGCCGCGAAACCCCCACTCATGGTAGAAAAGTCGCAACAACGCATCAAAACGTTGCTTCTCATCATACTCGTGGCTTAGCGCCAGCTCAGCCTCTTTCAACAAACGAAGTAATTCTGCCTCTGCCCACGCCACTTGAGTGTCTGAATTGATGGCTTTATTCAATGCCAAAGCGCCTTCTACCAGCTCCATTGCATCAAAATCTTCGTCAAATAACTCCAGCATATCTCGCCTAACCACCTGTTTTGTTGTCTATCTTAGTGTTTCTCTCGTTCTGGTTGATTAACCAAAAAACATCGGCGTTTTGGTGACGGCGACTTTGCCCGCCATCGCCAACCACCCGAGCGCGCCAAAAAAGGAGAACGTGCGCAGCAGTTTGTTTCGGCCCAGTTTCAAGGCGAAAAAACCAAGGGCAATGTACGCCAGCACGCAGGTTAACTTTTCTGTTAACCATGGGGCCGCTGGTGTGAACGGGATGAAGCCCGTGATGACAATCAGATAAATACCTGACAACAGCAAGAAGGTGTCATTAATGTGAGGAAACACTTTGAGAAACTTGTTCTCGAGTAGCTTTGAGTTGGCCATCATCAGTGCAAATCGTACCGAAAGCAACGTGGCGCTGATGGCAATGGTCAATAGGTGAAAATGCTTTAATCCTTCGTACATGTTCTCTTCTCTATTTTTTATCTCTATGAGTCAGCAACGTGGCAACCTACGGTTACTCGATCGTTGCCGCCGTAATCCTTGAGGGTGTCGATTTGGCGATAGCCATTGGCTTGCAGAATCTCTCGCACCGCCTTACCTTGTTCAAACCCATGCTCAAACATCAACCAGCCATTGGGCAGCAAATACTCGCGCGCCGCTCTCGCGATCCATTTGATGTCTGCGAGGCCTTCATCCTCAGCCACTAGCGCACTCAAAGGCTCAAACCGCACATCACCTTGCGTCAAATGTGGGTCACTCTCTTCGATATAAGGAGGATTAGAAACAATCAAAGCAAACTGCGTACCAGCTTCAATAGGTTCGAACCAACTACCCGCTAAGAACGCAGCATTGGTGATGCCAAGACGCTCTGCGTTGCGAGTGGCTAAGTCACGTGCGTCATCCTTGAGGTCAACCCCGATTACCTTACGCTGAGGGCACTCACTGGCTAGCGCCAAGGCAATGGCGCCCGTTCCTGTGCCCAAGTCCAGAATCGGCCCTTCAATGTCTGGCGCTTTATCGAGCGCAATTTCGACTAAACGCTCAGTATCAGGCCGTGGGATCAAGGTCGATGGCGAGACCAGTAGTGGCAGAGACCAAAACTCTCGTTCGCCCAAAATATACGCCACAGGCTCTCCCGCGCAGCGACGCACTAATAGCGCATCTAAAGCGGCAAGCTGCGCGTCGTCGAGTGTTTTTTCTGGCCAAGTGAACAAAAAGGAACGCGGTTTCTCCAACGCGTGGCAAAGCAGTACCGCCGCATCAAGCGCTGGCGACTCACTGCCGCTTTGCTCAAGTTGCTGCGTCGCTCTCGCAAGCACTTGTTCCACCGTGGTGATAGTCATATCAAGCTCATCTCCATTCCGTAGTAACGGAATGCCATTAATGGTTTTCAGCTAATGCGGCTAACTGATCCGCTTGGTGCTCTTGTATCACTGGGTCAACCAAGCTCACCAAATCCCCTTCCATCACTTCGTTCAAACGGTAAATGGTCAGGTTAATACGGTGATCAGAGACACGGCCTTGCGGATAGTTGTAGGTACGAATGCGATCGCTTCGATCCCCTGAACCCAACAGGTTGCGACGAGTGTCTGACACTTCAGCCGCACGTTTCGCTTCTTCCGCTTGAATGATGCGCGCCGCCAACACCGCCATCGCTTTCGCTTTGTTTTTGTGCTGAGAACGCTCGTCCTGACACTCGACTACCGTGCCTGTTGGTAAGTGAGTAATACGAATCGCCGAGTCCGTGGTGTTAACGTGCTGACCACCAGCACCTGACGCTCGGAAGGTATCAATTTTCAGATCTGCCGCTTTGATTTCAGGAATCTCCGCTTCTGGAATTTCCGCCATCACCGCGACGGTACATGCTGAGGTATGCACACGACCTTGCGACTCGGTTGCCGGTACGCGCTGCACGCGATGACCGCCTGACTCAAATTTCAAGATGCCATAAGCGCCTTCACCGCTCACTTTAGCAATCATCTCTTTATAACCACCATGCTCGGCTTCACTGGCAGACATCACTTCGATGCGCCAGCCTTTCTTTTCAGCAAATTTGCTGTACATACGGAACAGGTCACCGGAAAAAATGCCCGCTTCATCACCGCCCGCACCCGCACGAATCTCGAGGAAGCAGTTGCGATCGTCATTAGGATCTTTTGGCAGCAGTAAAATCTGAAGCTCCGCTTCCAGACGCTCAATCGCGTCTTTGGCCGCTGAGATCTCTTCTTGCGCCATTTCACGCATCTCTTCGTCGTCTTCATTGGCCATATCTTGCGCCGCGACTAAGTCTTCTTGAGCTTGTTGGTAAGCCTGGAAACACTGAGTGACTTCTTCAAGTTGCGAGTACTCTTTCGACAGAGCACGGAATTTATCTTGGTTACCGATCACATCCGGATCGCCAAGTAAGTGTTGAACTTCTTCGTAACGTTCAACCAGTGTTTCTAGCTTAGTTAGAATCGAGGGTTTCATACTGTATTTCTCAAGATAGGGTAAGTGGGCACAATCAATAACGTACGGGCACGGCAAAGTGAATCCGCTAGTTATCGTCTAGGCCTAAACTTTGTCTAATGATAGCAAGCTTTGCAGGCTCGCCCTGCTCCGCAGCACTTTGCATGGCGCGCGTCGGAGCGTGAATCAATCGGTTGGTCAATTTGTTGCTGAGTTCATGGAGCAGTTTTTCAGGATCGGCACCGGTTGCCAGTGCTTGTAAGCTTTTCGCCAACAACTCTTCACGAATGGCGTTCGCGCTGCGGCGATAATCGCGGATGCTATCTACCGCCTGCAACGAGCGCAGTGAAGACATAAACGCCGCGCTCTCTTCGCTGACAATCGCCTCAGCTTGAATAGCTTCCACTTTGCGCTGCTCGATGTTGCTGTCTATGATCGACTGCAAATCATCGACGGTGTAAAGGTACACATCGCTCAAATCGCCGACCTGAGATTCAACATCACGCGGTACGGCGATATCAACAAACAACATAGGACGGTGACGTCTTGCCTTGATGGCACTTTCCACCATGCCTTTGCCGATAATCGGTAGCGGGCTAGCCGTCGAGCTGATCACGATGTCGGCTCGACCAAGATGCTCTGGAATTTCCGGCAAACTGATGATCTCAGCGCCAAACTCGCGCGCCAGTGGCAAGGCCCGCTCGCGGGTTCGGTTAGCCACGATCATCTTTTTACAGCCATTGGCAGAGAGGTGTTTAGCAACCAGTTCAATCGTCTCGCCAGCGCCCACCAACAGCACGGTGGAGGCTTCAAGCGATTCGAAAATGTGCTTCGCCAACGTACAAGCGGCGTAGGCAACCGAGACCGCTTGGCCACCGATGTCCGTTTCTGTGCGTACGCGCTTGGCAACGGAAAAGGTTTTTTGGAACAGCTTCTCCATCGCACTGTCCACCGAGCGGTGTTCACGCGAATCGGCATACGCTTGTTTCACCTGACCTAGAATTTGCGGCTCGCCCAAAACAAGCGAGTCTAACCCGCACGAAACACGCATCAGATGCTTGATAGCGGCCTGCTCTTCATGGATGTATAAACTGGGCTTTAACTCTTCAGGGCTGACCTGATGAAACTGAGATAACCACTCAATAAGCTTGCTTTTACCGGAGGGTTTGACATCGCAGTAGACTTCCGTTCGATTACAGGTAGAGACAATCACGCTGCCATTGACGGCGGCATTGTTGCTCAGTTGCTTGAGTGCTTCAGGCAGCTTTTCCGGTCCAAAGGCAACTTTTTCACGAAGTTCCACTGAGGCCGTGTTGTGATTGATACCTATAGCAAGCAAAGACATGTATTCGAAGGTTCTCTGAATCAGGCAGTTAACAAATGAGGACGGAATTTTACTTTATGCCCCAAGTTAATGAAAGGGCATTGAGGATATGTTTTCATGAGTTCGTGATATCAATGATATAGTGATGCCCATGGCAGCAGAAGAAACGGACAAATTATCAGCAATGACGCTCTATTTGCGACCCCTAATCCTTGCGCTTATGACGCTTGTGTTACTTAATGGCTGTGCGACGATGGAAAGCACCACCAACGTGCAGTGGCAAACTCACCAACAACAGCTTGCGGCCATCGAGCAATACCGAGCCAATGGCAAGCTGGGCTACATCGCCCCAGACCAAAGACAATCGCTCAATTTCCAGTGGCACCATGCCAGTGAATCGAATCGCCTGAGGCTGACCACCTTCCTCGGCCAAACTGTGTTACTGCTAGAAGACACGCCCACCATGGCCAAGGTGGAGACCATGGATGAGCAAACCTTTCAAGCGCCGAATGCTCAAACTCTGATTGAACACTTAACGGGTCTGTCGATTCCCATTGATTATCTCCATGACTGGCTATTGGGCCGCCCTACGCAAGCCGACGATTACACACTCAACCCGACCAACACGCTCGCTACCTTAACCAAAACGGTCAGCGGCCAAACCTGGCAGTTGGAATATCAACGGTATCAAGATGTGCTCGTCTCCGGGCTACCCACACCGTTACCACAACGCATTGCCCTTCGCCAAGGTGACACGACCATCAACATCATTATTTCGACTTGGACACTGAACTGATGATCACCCAAACCACCACTTGGCCCTCACCGGCCAAACTGAATCTCTTTCTCTACATCACAAGCCGACGAGCCAATG
>NZ_JCBDGH010000037.1:0-25643 GCF_059833955.1 Vibrio sp. R15-SG3-ISO1A | reverse complement strand
TGACCTCAATGACAAAGGCTTTTGTGACCGAGCCGTCGAACTGGCAGTCTGGCATGCGAAGCACTCGAACGCAGAAATTCACCTGCTGAACGTGCTTCCGGGTATTCACATGTCGATGGTCGCCACTTACTTCCCCAAAGATGCGGCGAAGAAAATGAAGCAAGATGTCGAAACGCAACTCAAGCAGTTCGCGGCGCAGCACATTGATGAAGATGTGGTGTACAAAGCCCATGTGGCAGAAGGTAAACCCTATAGCACCATTTTGGACTACGCTGAAAAACTGGGGGCGGATCTCATCATCATGCCAAGCCACAAGCGTTCAAAAATCGATAAAGTCGTTCTAGGCTCTGTGGCAAGTAAAGTCGTACAGAACTCTCCGATTAACGTTATGGTCGTTAAGCCAAACGCGTAACCGGCGCGCCGCGTTGCGAGACGTCTCCTTTTATCAATAGGGCCCTCAACAGAGCGCCCTTTTTCTTTCCCTGTTCAACTCCCAGCCCTGAGTCACGACGGCTTATTCAATAGTTTTTACCTATTGAATTTATCGAATTGTCCAATTTTCTTTAATGCAAATAATTATCAATAATATCTCTATCGACACGACAGAGCATTGGACTTCACCATGAAAAAGACACTGACATTCGCAGCCTTGCACTTTACCATTGCGTTTAGCGTCGCCTACCTACTGACCGGTGATATTTTAATTGGCAGTCTAATCGCGATGATTGAACCTATGGTTAACACCGTCGCCTTCTACTTCCATGAAAAGGCTTGGCAGACACACCCAGCGCTTCGTAAATTAGCCAAATCGACTGGGATTAAAACCACTAGCTTCGCCAGCGTGCACTTTAGCGTCGCGTTTACGGTCGCGTATTTGATGACGGGTAGCTGGTTGATTGGCGGCATCATGGCGGCCATTGAGCCAAGTATCAACACGGTGGCCTACTACTTCCACGAAAAAGTGTGGCAGCGCCAAGACGCGAATTGGCAATGCCACCACGGTGCACACGCATAACGAACAAGGGCCGCTCAGCGGCCCTTGTTGCTATCGAAACAAATTCGAGTTACGAAGCCCCTACGCCCCGCGTAGTGGAAAATGCGTCACGCACAATGACTCACTTAGCCCCAATTCAAAGTGTTGCTTCTGGCCATCGAGCCCCACTTCCAATGCGTATAGGTGCGCTGGATTGGGATCGCTCACATCATAGTAAACGGGCGCTTCGACTTGGAACAGCGCACTGACCGACTGCGCGCGCACATCCAACGGCAAGTGATAGGTCATGCCATTAAATTTCACCGATGCTGAGACGAGTCCCGCGCTGTAGGTGTGATAATGCAGCGAGACCAGCAATTCGCAGCCGCCGCCATGATGCCATATCTGCTCGGTCGCCACGTGTTCTAAACGTACGTGACGAATAAACTGCAAATACGGCGCATGCCAAATGCCCATTCTCGGATCCGATAAACGTTGATTGGCGTTCCCTAGCGGACAAACCTCGCCTTCGGCCTCTTCAATCAACGGCTCATCTTCTTCTAAAAACAGTATCTCAAATCGATTTCGTCCCGCTTGCAAATAGGGACGGATCTCTTTTCGCACCTCACTTTGGCTCCCATCGCAGTCAAACAGCGCGACACCATTGAGTCTGACTTCAGCATGGTAATCGATGCCCGACATCACCAAATCCACCGCAGGGAAGGCTAGCATGGCCTCATCGACCTCAATATCGTGCATCAGATGCCACTCTTGCTCAGCAATCTGTTCTTCGCTCATGTCGTCTGGCAACACGGCGCTGAGTGGATTCGGGAACATAAGATCGTCTTGAGGAATAGAGAGATCCGTGAGAGGAGAAAGTTGCCATAAGCCGGCAAGAGATAACTGCATGGGTACGCCGCTGATTTATTGAGCCAGATCAATATCAGTGATTATAAAGCGTAAAAACAACAATGCCAGTCTTGAGACTGGCATTGAAAACAGGCTGAGCGCTGTGAACGTGAGACGACTCTCAATTACTCGTCGTCATCCTCTTCATCATCTGGGTACAAGGCGTCTTCGCCTTCGTAGTAAGTGCCCCATCCATCGTAGATGATGTCGTATTTTTCAGCGAGGTGAACCAACTTCTCCACTTGCGCATCAATGGCTTCTGCGTTTAGTGCTGATTCCATGGTGGCATCGCAGCACAACAGTTTGTTGCCGTCTTCGTCTTCGGTCTCTTCCGCTTCTAATACTTCAAAGCCCATTTTGAATGCTTCGACTACCGCTTTCTCTAGGGTGTCGAAATCTTCAGCAAACAGGTGGTGTTCAATCTCATATAAAGAATCTGGATCACTGCCGTCTTCGAGTAACGCTTGAATGATGTCGCGAGTCTCTTCTTTTTGAATTTCAATTAACTCTTCAACTGATAGATATTCATCTTCATGAGACATAAAGTGTGCTCCAGATAGTAACAACATTGATCAAAAAATAACGCACCGGACTATGACACGGCTGTGCTAATAATACCACCTAGAATCGACTTTGATCCCGTACTTTCTCTGTTTGCTGCGCTTTCACGCCAGATCATCGCACTTATTAACACTTTTTTATCATTTTGCTGTTTTGGTGTTTTGTGTCGAGGGCGACGATCACGTCGGATCATTCAGAATGCGTGTTTATGAGGTGGATCTGAATAGCGCCAAGACAAGTAAAACGAACCTAAACCTCATATTTAGTCACCAAAAGTGACTAAATCATGCATATCCATTCAGTATAATCTGACAAACTTCCCGCCGTGCTCTAGCACCGAAAACGCATAGTCAGTCACAATCATGTGAATTTCTCCAAATTCAATCGCCAGACATAAAATCTACAAAATACGAAAATAAAAGGCATATATGCACAACAAGGTCACATATTTAGAATTAATGGTTACAAAGTGCGCTTGCATCTTGATAACATTCTTGCCATAAATACGCTCTGGAATTCTGTGTAAGGAAGCAAAATGAGTAAGTTGTACGTAGGCTCTGAAGTTGGCCAATTGAGACGAGTCCTGTTAAACCGACCAGAGCGAGCACTGACTCACCTCACGCCATCGAACTGCCATGATCTGCTGTTTGACGATGTCTTGGCGGTTGAAGCCGCAGGCGAGGAGCATGACAAGTTCGCTCAGACACTTCGCGATCAAGGTGTGGAAGTCTTACTCCTGCACGACTTGCTGGTTGAAACGCTCGCCGTCCCGCCAGCCAAAGAGTGGTTACTCAACACACAAATCTCCGACCTACGCTTTGGTCCTATCTTCGCCAGAGATTTGCGCCACTACTTGAACGACATGGACAACGAGCACCTCGCGACCGTATTGCTCGGTGGCTTGGCCTATTCTGAGCTGCCGATTCGTTCGTCTTCTATGATGCCTAGCATGCATCGACCTTTGGATTTCGTCATTGAGCCCCTGCCCAACCACCTCTTTACGCGTGATACCTCATGCTGGGTTTACGGCGGCGTCTCACTCAACCCTATGATGAAGCCAGCCCGTCAGCGTGAAACCAACCACCTGCGTGCCATTTACCGCTGGCATCCGGTGTTTGCGGGGCAGGACTTCATTAAATACTTCGGTGATGAAGATCTTCACTACGACAACGCCAATATTGAAGGCGGCGACGTGTTGGTGATCGGCAAAGGCGCGGTGCTGATTGGTATGTCAGAGCGCACAACACCACAAGGGGTTGAGAACCTAGCGGCGACCTTGTTTAAACATGGCCAAGCCAAAGAAGTGATCGCCATTGATCTTCCCAAACATCGTTCGTGTATGCACCTAGACACCGTCATGACTCATATGGATGTCGATACCTTTTCTGTCTATCCAGAGATCATGCGCAAAGATCTGGAGACGTGGCGTTTAAGTGCCAAAGACGATGGCGAGATGCAGGTCGAGAAAGTACCGAGTTTCGTCCACGCCATTGAACAAGCGTTAGGGCTCGATTATTTGAAAATCATCACCACAGGCGGCGATAGCTATGAAGCTGAGCGTGAGCAGTGGAATGATGCCAACAACGTCTTGACGGTGAAACCAGGCGTGGTGATCGGTTACGAGCGCAACGTCTACACCAATGAGAAGTACGACAAGGCGGGCATTGAAGTGTTAACTATTCCCGGCAATGAACTCGGCCGCGGTCGCGGCGGAGCGCGCTGCATGAGCTGCCCAATCGAGCGTGACGGCATTTAAATCCGCCCCAAACAAAAGTGCCTAGTTTTAGAGACACTCTCCAAAACTAGGCCCCCAAAACACTCTCTAGGAACTAGGTTCTAGAAACTAGGCACTCATCCTACTCCGTCCCACCAACCGTCAACGCATCCAGCTTCAACGTCGGCTGACCAACGCCAACCGGCACACTTTGCCCTGCTTTGCCACATACGCCAACGCCACGGTCGATGCTGAGATCATTACCGACCATGGAGACTTGCTGCATCGCTTCAATGCCGGAGCCAATCAGCGTCGCCCCTTTGACTGGGCGCGTGATCTTGCCGTCTTCAATCAAGTACGCTTCCGATGCGGAGAACACAAATTTACCCGAAGTAATGTCCACCTGACCACCGCCGAAGTTTGGTGCGTAAAGGCCTTTTTTCACCGTTGAGATAATCTCTTCAGGCGTGTGCTGACCCGGTAGCATGTAAGTATTGGTCATGCGCGGCATAGGTAGGTGAGCATAAGACTCACGGCGACCATTACCGGTCGGCGCTACCCCCATCAAACGTGCGTTGAGCTTATCTTGCATGTAGCCTTTCAACACACCGTTTTCGATTAAGGTGTTGTATTGACCATGCACACCTTCGTCATCCACGTTGAGTGACCCACGCAAATCTTTCAGCGTGCCATCGTCAACAATGGTACAAAGATCCGAGGTAACTTTGTCGCCCACTTTGCCACTAAAGACCGATGACTCTTTGCGGTTGAAATCACCTTCCAAGCCATGACCGACCGCCTCATGAAGCAGCACCCCTGGCCAACCCGAGCCCAGCACCACCGGCATCATACCCGCAGGCGCGGCATCCGCCTCTAGATTGACCAACGCCATGCGAATCGCTTCATCTGCGTATTGATACGCCACTTGCACGCCATCACTGTCACTTAAGAAGAAATCGTAGCCAAATCGGCCACCGCCGCCTGCACTGCCACGTTCACGGCGCTCGCCGCGCTGCGCGAGTACACTGATTGACAGGCGTACCAACGGACGAACATCACCGGCGTAGGTGCCGTCTGTCGCCGCGACAAGTATCTGCTCATGCACACCGCTCAGGCTCACCGACACTTCTTTGATCAGTGGCTCTTTGGTACGAATGTAGGCATCGATCTGTTTAAGTAGCGTCGTCTTTTGCTCTTTCTCCCAACTGTCTAGCGGATTAACCGCTGCATAGATGTGTTGGTTGTCACTGCGCTTGAAGGCTTGTACCTGAGCATTATGTCCCTGCTTGGCGATACCGCGCGCTGCGACCGCGCTCTGTTTCAAGCCCTCAAGCTGAATTTGGTCGGAGTAAGCAAAACCGGTTTTCTCGCCCGAGACCGCTCGCACACCCACACCGCAATCGATGTTAAATGAGCCATCTTTGATGATGCTGTCTTCCAAAACCAGTGACTCATGCCAACTGGATTGGAAGTAGATATCGGCGTAGTCAATTTGACGAGTCGCGATGCTCGCTAGCGTCTGTGCGACGTCACTTTCGCTCAGCCCAGCTGGTTTCAACAAGGCATCTTCTACAAGGTTAATGGTCATACTTCGCTCTTAACGTTAATGGTTTGACGAGTCGATAGGCATCGCTTATCGAACCGGAATGAATTGATTGTCGAATCGTGAATGTTGCCCAACGGGCATTGCGCTTCGACAGCTTGCTACCTGTTTTATGTCAATCTCGACGACCAGGTTATCGACCTCACGCGCCAGCGTCGCCACCACTTCGCCCCAAGGGGAGATGACCATAGAATGGCCCCAGGTTTCTCGGCCGCCTTCATGTGTGCCTGTCTGATTGACCGCCAGTACCCAAGATTGGGTTTCAATCGCTCTGGCTCTCAATAGCGCTTCCCAGTGCGCTTGCCCTGTCACGGCAGTAAATGCCGCCGGGACTAAAATCAGCGTCGCGCCGCGTCTGACAAGCTCATTATACAACTGGGGAAAACGCACATCATAACAGATGGATAAGCCAAGGTGGCCAAAGGGCGTGTCGAGTGTGACGATCTCCTCGCCGGGCGTGAAGGTTTCGGATTCGCGGTAACGTCCGTGACCATCGGCAACATCGACATCGAACATATGCAGTTTATCGTAGTGGCCGACAAGGCGTCCGGTGCGGTCGAACACCACAGAGGTCGTGGTCACGCCATTGGCCGTGCGGATCGGCATACTGCCGATGACTAACCACACGCCCCATTGCTGCGCCATGGCGGCAAGCGCCGATTGTAGCGGGCCATCACCTAAAGGTTCAGCATGCTGGTGATAATCCGCTTGCTGACCAAACACCAGTGCATTTTCCGGGGTGACCACAAAGTGCACCCCCGCTTTCGCTACCGCTTCAACCTGCTTGGCGATGTGGGCCAAATTGTCTTGCGGATTCGGGCCTGAGGTCATCTGAATCAGTGCAACTCGTTCCATGAGTCTTCTCCTTATTTAACCGCGTCGCGTAAGCGCTCTGGCAATTTGAACTCCCCTTTGCTGCGAGACAGCTCTTTGACGACCGGTGAATCCATCGGCCCTTTCACTTCATAATTGACCTGAGTGAACACTTCGACCACCGGTGAAATCACCGTGGTGATGGCGAGGACATACAGCGCCGTCTGCGGCGTCACCGCAAACGCAGTTAAGACGGGAATGCCTGACGTGATGTCTGGTGTGAAATTCACCTCGGCATCCACTGTGCGCGTATTGAGGTTGGCTAACCCTTTGATGGTCATTTCGCCCGACACCGCATCCATCCGAATATCATTGGTCAGGAAGACGCCATTTTTAATCTGACCAGAGCCAGTAATGGAGTTAAACGCCATCCCTTTGTCGAACACATCGGTAAAGTCGAGCTGCATTTTGCGGATGATCGAATCCAAACTAAAGAGGCCAAGCAGGCGCGCCGCACCACTGACATCGGAGATCATTCCTTTGCCCAGCTTCACATTGACCTCCCCCTCCATGGTGCTCACCTGAGTGGCCCACGGAGAACCATCCCACTTCACCTCAGAGCGAATATCAAACGGCGCTCGTTGGATGCCCGATGAGATACCAAATCGCTCCATGACATCACTGTTGTTTTCGCCCGATACCGCCAGCGTCATTTGTGTGTGGCTTTGATCGCCGTCCAACGCCCACCAGCCACTCACATCGACCTGGTTGTCCCCGCTTTGGAACGACAGCTTCTTCCACTCTAACTTGTTGTCACGGCGCTGAAGATCCAAATGCGCACGACCCACTTTGTAGCCTTGCACCCAAAAGTCGTCAATCGCTAGAGTAATATTAGGTAATTGGCGATGCAACGCGCGCTCAAAATCGGTGATGAGCGGCGCCTTCTCTAGCGGTTGGGTGAGCGGCTCGAGCAGAGGTTCCGGCGTTTGACTCAAGGACTCCTCTAACCCCGGCACGTAGATGTGCAAGCGTTCAAAGGCGACAGAGAGATCGTAAGGCTCGATATAGTTCGCCTCACCGAGTGCTTCTTGGCTGTCGAGGGTCATGTGCCAACCGAGATTCTTGCGCTTGGCGGAGAAGTCGACATCATTCCATTTGATCCCTGCCAGTTCGAGCTCTTTAACCTTGATCTCTGCCCGTTGTAGCGCTGGGATCTGTGGCATGCTCATCTGACTGATGACGCCTTCAGAAGCAGATTCGCTTGGCTTAAACGCCACGTCTAACCATTGGTCGAGGCTAAATCTATCAATCCGAATTGACGCATCATGACCAGTGAACGGCGTGAGCTTGTAGCTACCGCGCCCGACCACGAGATTGGTCGCTTGCAACTGCGGCACATCGTCCGTGATATCAATCTCAGCCTGATATTTTACTTGCGGTAATTGCAATCGGGCACTGATGCTCTGTTGATTGCCAGAGGCTTGCAGCAGGGCTTTGCCCTCCACTTTACTCGCTTTATTGAGTGGGTAAGGGTAGTCACTGACAAGGTATTTGAGATCTGCTTCAGTTTCAACCTGATAAGTAAAGCCAACGTCATTAAGCTGAATATCAATGTCACTGCGCCACTGCGCATGGCCAGATAATGGGGTTAGCCAACGCTCACCAAGGTACGGCATCAGAGGTTTGACATCCCAGTCGCCGACCATATCAATGCCGACTCCGTAGCCTTTGTCGACATTCTCGCCATGGAAATCAATCCACACGGGCTGATCCAATAGCTCCGCAGAAAGCCCCGCGGCTTGTACCACGTCATTATCAAATTCTATTCGGCCACTGACCGCTTCGAGCGTCATTGGCGGCGTATTGATGGTAACGTGGCTCTGCTTGAGATCCGCATACCCCCAAGCACGCGCCTCTGCGCCGCCATGAAATGGGATCATCAACTGGAACTGTGAGTCGACTTCACCATCCACTTGCACGGCGGTCAGCGCCGCGCCGACAGAATCAACCAATGGCGAAGCGGTCATGTAGCCACGAACCGCGTTGCCTTGGGCAACCGCGTGCGCTTCTATCTCAATATGCCCATTAGGTGCCAAAGCAGGAATACGTCCTGTGATGCGTTTCGCCTCGACATCCATCAAGGTTGCACTTTCGGAATCGAGATACATCGCATCGTTTTGGAACAGCAAATCCAACTGCAAATCGGTGATGGGTGGCCAGGCGGTGTCAAAGCTGAACTTGGCCTCTTTTAACCCCACCCACGCTTGAAACATACCGTTATTCTGGTGGTAGGGGAAATTGCCCAACTCGCCATACCAAAGGAGCTTGGCCGTATTGACCCGCCCCGCTTGAATCGCGGTCGACAGGTAGTCGGTCAAGTTGCGCCCAAGGGCTAACGTCGGTAAATAGCGCCAAGTCTCGCCAGCGTTGTATAGATCCGCTTCACTGTAAAAAGAAAGAAAGGGACTTTTTCCGTTGGGAAAGTCGAGACGAAAGGCGCCTAAGACTTGTAAATCTGGCGTCGCTGCGGTGACCTTATCTGCCCACAAAGACCAACCTTGCTCATCGCGCTGCCAAACGACATCCGCATGGCCTTGTTTGATGTTCAGCGGCGCTTGAAACACCTCACCGTAAGGTAAGACATCGTCAAAAATACTCACTTGCGCGCGCGCTTGATGAAGATCGCCACTCACCGACGCCGTCAAGTAATGCAGCCCCGGCAAGAGTTCCCATTGCGCCATTTTGCCTTCGCTAAGATCGGCCGAGTAGGTCAGGCTCTGCCAATCGCCGTGCGCGGACACACGTAAGTCTTCCACTAAGCCGCCCACAGCCAGCGTCTCGATCATGTCGGTGGTGGTGGCGGAGTCTGGCGCTAACTTAATCAGAGGCGTCAGCGCTTTGATATCCAGCTGCGAGACATTGAGTTGCCAATGCTGCGGTTGCCAAGCAAAGGCGATATCGAGTTCTGGCCAAGGGGTATTGTCGGTTAAAAACCGAAGTGAGTGAGCATTCACTTGCCAGCCTTGCTCTTTCGGCTCAAGCTGCACGATACCAGATTCGAGCAATAACTCGTGCTGCTGACCCTCTTGCCAAATAAGCTCTGACGACAGCAACTCAACAAAGGCATTCACGGGCTTGCTCTGTTCGAGCGTTAGCCAGCTATTAAAGCTCACTTGTCCTTTTTCAATCCCGGTTTCGTTTTTCAGGTATTTGGTCAACCAAGGGGTAATGCGCACATTATCGGCGGAAACATAAAACTCGCCGCTCACATCAACCAGTGAGCCATGATCGATAAAATCCGCTTTGACCTGCGCAGAGTTGAGGTTGCCGTGAACAAAGCTCACTTCTCCATCGGCCAAATGACGGCGACCTTGGTTGCGCCACTGCAAATGGCTGATGTCGAGCACACGCTCATTACCATCAATTCCGAGAAAGAGAATTTTGGAGTCGGTCAGCGAAAAGCTGTCTAGCTGCCTAAGCAGTAGCTGATCGAGCTGGGCGATGACGCTGCGCTGCTCACGCCCTGGATTGAGTTCTGGTTTCGATTCTGTCTGCGTCCACTCAATCGAACGCACATCGAGCGCCAACTGATAGACATTAAGATCAGCCACCACGGGCTGCCATTGCAGCAGCGATTGAATCAGGTCGATTTCTATCTCTACCCGATCGGCAACCACATCAATCCCGCTGTTTTCTGCCACTTTGGCTTTGACGCCTTGCAACGAGAGTGAGGGGTGCGTGTTGCGCCAAAAACCATGAATGCCTTCAATTTCAAAGTCGAGCGCCGTGCCTTGGTTGACCCATTGCTGGATCTCAACTTGAAAGTGATCGAGCTGCGGCAAGGTGATGCGCAGCGCCGTGACAACAATGGCCAATAGGGCCAAGGTTGACACGACTAACCAAAGAAAGAATCTCGCAACGCGAGTTGCCGTTGTGCTCACAAATTGCCTTTACATCATCACGACATCGAACTGCTCTTGAATGTACAGCGGCTCGGCCTGAATTTTCACTTGCTTGCCAATAAACACTTCGAGCTCTGCCAGCGCATGCGACTCCTCCCCTTGCAGGGTCTCGGCCACCGCAGGTGAGGCATACACCACGAACTTGTCGGCGTCGTATGCACGATTCACTCGAGTGATCTCACGCAAGATCTCGTAGCACACCGTTTCC
Organism: Vibrio sp. R15-SG3-ISO1A; assembly: GCF_059833955.1. NCBI lineage: Bacteria > Pseudomonadati > Pseudomonadota > Gammaproteobacteria > Vibrionales > Vibrionaceae > Vibrio > Vibrio sp. R15-SG3-ISO1A. The sequence goes on along the minus strand of NZ_JCBDGH010000037.1, from coordinate 14,900 downwards.
ACAGTTTTAACACTGCCACGGCCTTCGCAAGTTGGGCACGTCGAGCACAGAATGTGTTCAATACTTTCACGCGTACGTTTACGCGTCATCTCTACTAAGCCTAGCTGGGTAAAGCCATTGATGTTGGTTTTTACGCGATCTTTATTGAGCGCCGCTTCTAGGGAAGTGAGCACGCGTTTTCGGTGTTCATCTTGGCTCATGTCGATGAAGTCGATAATGATGATGCCACCAAGATTGCGCAGACGTAGCTGCCTTGCGATCGCCTGCGTCGCTTCAATATTGGTGTTAAAGATTGTCTCTTCGAGATTGCGACGCCCCACAAACGCGCCAGTGTTGATGTCGACCGTTGTCATCGCTTCGGTCTGATCAATAATCAGATAGCCACCGGATTTGAGTTCAACTTTTCGCTCTAACGATCGCTGGATCTCATTTTCCGTGTCGTACATATCAAAGATCGGCTTATCGCCTTCATACAGCTCAAGCTTATCGGTTAGCTCAGGCACGTACTCGGAAGTGAACTCTTTGAGGTTTTCGTACTCAAGACGTGAATCGACCATGATCTTAGTGATCTCTGTACCGACAAAGTCACGTAAAATGCGCTGCGAAAGACCAAGCTCTCCGTACAAAGTAGAGCGCGTCTTATATTTGCTGCGACGCTCCATCACTTTGGACCACAAACGCTTGAGGAACGCGGCGTCTTGCGACAGTTCTTTTTCGTCCGCGCCTTCTGCGGCGGTGCGAATAATAAAGCCGCCGTTCTCATCACAGTAGTGAGCGACCACTTTCTTTAAGCGTTCACGCTCTGACTCCGTCTCAATTCGCTGAGAGACGCCCACATGGCTCGCCCCCGGCATAAAGACAAGGTAACGTGACGGTAAGGTAATATCGGTGGTGAGACGTGCCCCTTTGGTGCCTAGCGGGTCTTTGACCACTTGCACGACAATGTCTTGCCCTTGACGGACAAGCTCTGAGATATCGCGCACCTGAAACTGCTGTTTCTCATTTTCCGCCACACACTCAGTGTGAGGAACGATATCTGACGCGTGAAGAAACGCGGCTTTTTCCAAGCCGATATCGACAAAAGCCGCCTGCATGCCAGGTAGCACACGGCTCACTTTGCCTTTATAGATGTTTCCAACAATCCCTCGTTTTGATTCACGTTCTACGTGGATTTCTTGAAGACTGCCGCCTTCAATCATCGCGACACGAATCTCACTTGGGGTGACATTGATCAGCAACTCTGCACTCATGGGCGCACCTCAAATCTAGTTATAAGAATTCTTTTAAGAGCTGGTCAGTTTCGAATAATGGAAGTCCTACGACAGCGTGATAACTGCCTTCAATACGAGTGACAAAACGTCCGCCAATACCCTGAATACCATAACTGCCCGCTTTATCGCACGGTTCGCCGGTGTGCCAATATTGTTCTATTTCTTGCTCTGACAATGGCTTAAACCATACGTTTGTTGTCACGACAACACTTTCACTTCGCTCGCGGCTCACTAGCGTGACTGCGGTCATCACTTGATGGGCTCGTCCTGACAACATGGATAACATCTGCTTGCAATGGGCAAGGTTTTCTGGCTTTTCCAGCACTTGCCCATCACACACCACAATAGTGTCGCTACCCAACACAACGGCGTCTTCACGCAGCGCAAGCCCCGCCAACGCTTTATCTTTAGACAATCGAGTAACATAGTCCTGCGCTTGTTCCTCTGACCGTTGGGCTTCTTCCACATCGGTCACCAGCACCTCAAACTCTACCCCGAGCTGGGTCAGTAGCTCTTTTCTGCGTGGTGAGCCTGAGGCTAACACTAACGTGCGCTTAACTAACTTGCGTTTAGCTGTGTTCATTTCACCTTCCAGCCCCTTGCTAACGGACATGCCAATGACGGCGAACTTTGCGCATCAATAGGAACATCCAAGGCCACAAGATGCAGTTGATCGCACCGCTCCACAGCGACATCGGATTAAACGTGACATCCTGCACTAGGTATTCACCACAGAATATCAAGACATCCAGTCCCATCGACATCACGCCAACCAAAATCGCCTGCTGCCACAACGCCATATTACGAATGACTAGGAAGTTAAGCGCCACCACATAGATGATGATCGACATCATCATGCCGCGAATACCGAGCGTCGAACCAAGCAATAGATCCCACAATAAGCCCACCACCAACGCCGTACCGACGTTGACGCGATGTGGCAACGCCAACACCCAGTAGCAGGTGACAAGAAGCAACCAAGAAGGACGCAGCAGTTCTAGCACACCCGGCCAAGGAATGGTTTGCAGAGTCAGGGCGATCAAAAAGGAGACGCCAACCACCAACTTACCTTTAAGAAGACTATTGCTCATTGCTGGCCTCCTCACCGTCTGGTGGGGTCACCCCTTGTATTTTTTCCTGCCTTGAGTCGTTTGGCCAAATCAGCAGTAGGTATCTGAGGCGTTCAAAATCAACCACAGGCTCTGCTTCAATTTGAGCAAATTCTCTTGCACTGTCACGATCAACACTGGCGACATGGGCCACTGGGTAGCCTTCTGGATAGATGCCGCCTAGACCGGATGTCACCAATAGATCATCTTCGCGAATATCTAGACTGATCGGGATATGATCGAGGTTAATTCTATCCATCTGACCATCGCCTGATGCGATAACACGAATATCATTGCGAATCACCTGCACCGGAATTGCGCTGAGACTGTCGATAAGGAGTAACACTCGGCTATTGTGCGCGGACACATACGTCACTTGACCGACAATACCTTTCTCATTCGCGACAGGTTGTCCAACATAGACACCATCAATTTGCCCCTTATCAATCACCACTTGATGGCGATAAGGAGAGGTGTCAACCGCCATCACTTCCGTGACCACTTTTCGCTCATCACGGACAAATGAGGAGCCGAGTAATTTACGTAAACGATGGTTTTCTTCTCGATACTGATCCAAAAGAAGAAGGTCGTTCTTTAGGCGCAGCACTTCGCGCTTAAGCACACGATTACTCTCCATGAAATCTTGGCGAACATTGAATCGCTCATACACACCATCGAACATCACTCTCGGCACATCCGCCAAATATTGGATAGGCGCGACCAAACTGTTCAAAAAATAGCGGAACTGTGCAAACGCACCTAAACGACTATCAGCCAGCATAAGGCTGGCTGATAAAATGACGGCAAAAAACAAGCGTAATTGAAGTGAAGGTCCTCGGCCAAATATCGGCTTCATTAACTCTGAGTTCCTAATCTAGGCATAACGCCTCGCCATTATTCTTCACTAAATAGATCGCCACCGTGCATGTCGATCATTTCCAACGCCTTACCACCACCGCGTGCAACACAAGTCAGTGGATCTTCTGCGATAACAACTGGGATACCGGTTTCTTCTGTAAGCAGACGATCAAGATCTTTCAGCAGTGCACCACCGCCGGTCAATACCATACCGTTTTCAGAGATGTCAGACGCAAGCTCTGGTGGACACTGCTCAAGCGCGACCATCACCGCCGAGACGATGCCGGTCAGCGGCTCTTGCAACGCCTCAAGGATCTCGTTGGAGTTTAAGGTAAAGCTGCGCGGCACACCTTCCGCTAGGTTGCGACCACGCACTTCAATCTCTTCAACTTCATCACCCGGGTACGCCGAGCCAATCTCGTGTTTGATCTTTTCCGCCGTCGCTTCACCAATCAAGCTGCCGTAATTACGACGGACGTAGTTGATAATCGCTTCATCAAATCGATCACCACCGATACGCACTGACGATGAGTACACCACACCATTGAGCGAAATCACCGCGACTTCTGTCGTACCACCACCGATATCGACCACCATAGAACCGGTCGGCTCAGAGACACGCAGGCCAGCACCGATTGCCGCAGCCATTGGCTCGTCAATCAAGTACACTTCACGCGCGCCAGCACCCAGTGCTGACTCACGAATCGCACGACGCTCAACTTGAGTTGATCCACAAGGCACACACACTAGAACACGTGGGCTTGGCTTAAGCACGCTGTTGTCGTGGACTTGTTTGATAAAGTGCTGCAGCATTTTTTCGGTCACGTAGAAATCGGCAATCACGCCATCTTTCATAGGACGAATTGCTGAGATGTTACCTGGAGTACGACCTAACATTTGTTTTGCTGCATGGCCGACCGCAGCCACGCTTTTACCCGCACGGTTACGATCTTGGCGAATCGCCACAACGGAAGGCTCGTCAAGAACAATGCCCTGTCCTTTAACGTAAATAAGAGTGTTGGCAGTACCTAAATCGATAGATAGGTCATTTGAAAATATGCCACGAAGTTTTTTGAACATATTCTTCGCTCGTCCTGAAAGAATTATAAGATAGAAAATTGCACTAAATGTACCAATGCCTTGCCACTACAGCAAGGCATTGACGTCTAAACATGGGCAGAAACCCGCAATTTCTAACAGATTCCTAACCGAGTGCTAGAATTGAGCAAAATTATTGTCCGGTTAATCCTGGTTCTCCGCGGAAGATAACGCGATCACTGCCTCGGAATATACCAAAGGTCACAACGGCAGAAGGGTCCTCTTCCCCATTAGCTTCCTTCACTCGCTGATCATCCGCCCAGCGGTAGGTCAACCAAGGAAGAGCATTATTGCCTGCATCAAGATCCAACCAGATTTGCGTCTGCTGGCGCACATCGGCGTGATTGTTTGCTTCAATACTCATTGTACGACCTGATACCAACCTACCGTCACTTTCCAGCACGACATCGCCAGGTGTCTTGCCATCTTCAACCCACAAATGGTAGTTATCATTGATATTGTTTATGCCATATACGTGAGTGGAACTATCCTCATCATTCGTCACGAACTGAGAACCATCCCAATACTCTACGCGAAGTGGTATTACGAGATCATCATAAGCAGTACCAGCCGTTCCGCTAAGCACCACACGACCAAAACGAATATCTGGCTGTTGAGTCAGCAAAGTGGCATCAACACTACCCGGTAGGTAGTCAATCGGGTCAGCATTGGTCACCCCAACAGTCGTAATCGATATCGCTGTGGTTAACCCTGACCCGCCACTGTTAAACGGACCATCTTCATACCCCTCTGCGGTATCTGCTTTTCGCCAACACAACTCTGTGCTACCACAAGCATCTGACGCAGACGAGCTCACCACAAATTCCCCCACACTTTGCCCTCCTACACCCCAAGACTTGGTCGGTAGCGGCGAATTGAAACGAGTGGTATAAGCGGCATTGCTCTCATACAGAGCAAAGTTCGCCCTTAACGACGCAGCGTAACCGTTGGCAATGTAATTATTGACGAGCTCTTGATCGGCATTGAGCGCTTCAACATAAAATGTGACGCTATCCAGCGGCTGGTTCATGTAAACAAACGACTGCCCACTGGGATAGCGCCAGTCGGTCAAAGGACTCTCTGCCACTTTGAAATATTTCGGATAGAAACGCCCTACATGGCGATATCCTGTATCAATGTTCATAGTTAAGTAAGGATCTTGAGTGTTGGCTTTTATCGTCAAACTGCCCACATCATCCCAGTAGAGATCAGAGAAGCGAATCGGGTTTGCAGCATCATGATCGCTTTCCAAGCCGCTATCTGAAGCGAGCAGTGCGGCCGAGGTGCCATCAGCGGGTGTATGCAGCGCACTAGAGAGCTGCACCACAGCGGTGGGGGCATCAGACGCATAGAAATTACTCGTCACTGCCGCATCGTTGCAATAGCTAGAGGTCTCAATCTCACCCGTCTCGTTAGTCCCTTGCCAGCGAATAGGACGCACGTCTAACTCAAAACGCTCGCCCGCTGCAACAAAACTGTCACCGCCCGACGCGGTCCCGGATTTCAATGACCCACAGATGGCGAACGTCCATGGCCTTACGTTGACCAAGAATGCCCCAGTTAACTCTCCACCACCATCAATCGGGCAACCGTCAAATCCTGTACAGTCGTAATTACTGTCCGTTAGCGTCACGTTTAATTGACCAGACTCGCTAAATAGCAGTGTGTCGTTAGAGCGTCCGCCTGTAAATTGCGGCGTGTAGGTCAATGTCCCTGTGCCGCTACTTGGCTGAATAAGGTTTGAGGTAATTTGAGGCGTACCACTGTATGCCGTATCGACCACTACTGAACCGTCATTACAAGCCAATACCGTAGCGGAAACTTCGCTCGGCTTACTGGCAACCATAAACTGATCGTCCGCGTCAAATCGAAACGGCACGAAACGATATTCCCCTGAGGTTTCGCTTTGAACCGCACTGCCCCCTAAGGTGGCTTGTGCATAAAGGTTATCAAACACCTGAGATTGAGTCGCACTCAATAGGTAACGGGCAACGCCATTCGCCGCGCTCGCACTGCCGAGTAACTCATTGCCCCGATAAAATGACACCGCGCCGTTAAACGTCGTATCGACATTCTCACCGTTATAGACGGTTGCGGTTAGGGTAATATCTTCACAAATCAGACTGATGTCGGTCAGTGGGGTGAGCTCTATTGTGTAGTCATCGGCAGGCTGGAAGCAGTGGTTATCGGTGGCGATGATTTGGGCATCATTACTCATCAAAATCGACTGTGCCGTGACAGCTCCGCGAACAATCGAGAGATTGCTCATTCTTACAGTCACTTCACTATATAGCAGCCCTACTAACTCACTGTCATTACTTAAGTTCACCGCAGCACCACTTAAATCATGCACCAAAACAATCAGTTGTGCCTCACCTTGCTCTCCGAAGAAAGCGCCCGTATTTAAGTTCAAGTTTTTGATGTGAATCGTGACTTTTTCACCCTCAGGCACAATGATCTGCCCATCATTGTTCACATCGATAGAATCAATCCAGTAAGTCCCGCTGTAGAATGTAACGCTGCCTCTTCCTACAGTCATTCGACCGATCGCCTCATTGTTGGAAAACTGGATGTTATCTTGCCAGACGTTCACATTCTCTAAGCCGCTATCTGGCGCTTGAAAGCTCTCCAACTCTTGCTTTTCAACCTGCAAACCAGTATCGCCATAGCATTGACCACCATCACAAGCTGAAGTCGCGTTATTCCCTGTAATCGTAGTTTGCGCAAAGCCGACAAACCGCCGTCCATTAGACAGCTGTGCTCCCGAGATCTGTGTCGCGTTATCTAAACGAAGTGTCGCAGAGGTATTGTTCTTCCAAGTCTGCGCTGGAGAAGGAAATAGCTGGCACACTTCGTTCAATGGCGGTTTATCAAACAGAAAATAGGAGTAGGGTTCCACAACGTGAGCACGTTCTGAATCTCGCGCCATATCTTCCTCATTGATTAATGCAACACCGGCTTTAGAAACAGAGCAGCGCCTTAGCCAGCCACCGTTATTACCATTTCGAGTCCGCTTTGATGCAAGCAACGTAGGAACATTGTTAAATCCTGACACCGTAAAGGCACTGACCTGCTGGCACCCTTCCGTAATGGGCTTAATCACCTGATCGTTAATATTGAGCGTGTTTCGTGTAGAGCCCTGACCTAACCAGAACTTACGCCCATTGACGAAGCCCTCACCTAGACCAGCGACAAACGCCACTTGCTCGTCAATGGGCAGTACGGCGTTAGAGGTCACTTCAGAACGGTCCAAAATCAAACTAAAGTTGGAACGTGATGGATTAAGGGCAATGGGTGTTAGCCACACAGGCTCAAGGGTGTTGAGATCGATATTATTGGTCGATTGAATCTGGACCAATACCCCAGGGTCAGAGTCAAAGTTACTGGTTAACCCATAACTGTTGTAATTCACCGTTAAACGACTGTTGCCACCGCCGCCCGCATTCGAATATGTCCGGTTGTATGACACCAAACCCGCCACCAATTTCGCGCCACTACTGAACTCCAGCACGCCCGGCTCCATAACGAAATAATCGATGTTTTCCATAGGCGCATCGACATAAGTCACTGGGTCATCGCCGTTTCCACCACAGCGCCAACGGTTGCCTTGCCACCTAAGCGTCTCGCAGGCTGCATCATGGTTGGGGATTAGCTGCGTGACCGTCGCTTGACTCTCGGAGACCGACATAACACGTAAATCGGAGGGGTATTCTGTTGTTTTTGTATCAAAGTTCGAGCGACTGGCATCAATCGTCGACATAACAAAAACCAAGGGAGGAGAAGAGTAGGTATTACTGAAATTGAACGTACATGAGACCGACGGCCCTGTCACGGTACAATCCTCAGCGGCAATGGTGCCAAACTCAAACTGAGGATTGGTATTGACAGCAACCGCATAGCTAGCCCAAAAGGCGCTAAATAGCATGAATAACCTAGATACTAACACCTCATACTCCCATATAAATAATAGAGAACGCCCAGTCAAAAAGTAGTAAAACAGACACCATAAAAATAGTCCGAACAGGCTAACTTGTCAGTGATAAAATTAACCAAATCCTTTATCAAGCGAGCACAAACCAACTAACTTCAAAAACTCAATCGGTGACACACTACTCCTTCACCCAAATCTGCTGACTGCGTCTTACCTCAGAGACACCTGAACCACAGGTCACGGCCGATTCCAAAATATAGAATTGCGCCCCGTCTAGACTGCCTCGGTTCTCACACGAGACCTCTGCCAAGCGGCAGGAAGGGACAGTATTCAGTAACAACTCGGCTTGATCTTGTATCAGGGTGTCGGTATCAGCGCATCGCTGGGCAATAGCGGAGTCTTGGCTATCTAGGGGATAAAACAGCGTCATCGCCACTTCATTGATGGAGTGGCTCAAAAGCCACGCTTGTGTGCCGAGGACGTCGCGTGTGTGGGCATCACGGTTAGACCATTCAATGCGACCAAGAGAGGTGGCTAAGAACCCCATTACCACCAGGACAAAAATCACCACAATATACAAATTGCCGCGTTGAGAACGATGAGAATTACGGAACATTGATCACCTGTATATCTTGCTCAAATCGTGTGCTTTCGCCATTTTGGGCAAACTCAACGTTGATATGGACCAAACCATTACTTTGTACAGTAGCCGGCACATACTCGAGCGAGCCGGATTGGATGACAGAATCAGACAGTGGCAATGTATCACGTAACATCAGACCGCCACTGATACAGTATTCACGCGCAGTACTTTTATCAAAAACATAGTGACGGTTGGCAATGGAGTGAGTCACAAGCGATGACGCGGCATTGGAAATAGCGAAAGCGCCACCAGAGAGAACGCTGACATTACTATCCAAAGCTATCGTGTTGTCGATAACCTCTAAGCTCGTTGTGGGGTTGATGACCATAGAGAGACCGTTAAAGCTACTCGCATCAAGAGTACCTCCATCTGGTGCATCTTGCCCGACCACAAAATGAATGTCTGCGCCTGAAGTTGCGTAAAAGCCCGAATATTCAATTGGGTAAAAGGAAAGGCAATCACCGTCGGAGGTAAACAGATTAGGTACGGCGTGGCGCACCTCACGAGACATTTTCTCAATGATGAATTTGGCTTGCGTCTGTAAGCGCTGGCGCTCGACTGTATTGGAATACCCTTTCGCACCCAACTCAACAAAGCCTGCAATACCAAGCACCAAAATCCCACCCACGATAATGGTGAGGATCATTTCAATCAGCGTGAAACCACGAGTGCTTTTCATCAGTAGTTCCCCCGAAAGCCAATCAAAGTGATGGGTTGGTGATTGCTCCTCGCAGAAATCGTCAGTTCAAGTTTCTTCAGTGACGCATCGTTTGGCTGCACGTACTCAACCGCCACATCCAAACGGAAGTTTTTGTAACTGCCGTAGTCGTCGTTGATTAAATCATTGAGGTTACGACATTGGTTCTCACCACCAGGGCCATTAGGTACCCAGCAGCCGATAAAATCATCGACATCATCGTATAACTCCGGAGCATCATCGGATTCGCCGTCATCGATCCCCAAATTAGGCGTCTCACTGCCGGCCAAGCCAGAACAGATCTTGGAACCGACATCCACAGAAGATGAACACCTCACCAGCCCCCCTTGATTATCACTATGATGATCAAAACCACGGGCAAGGATTTGCGTCATCACGCTTTGCCCAAGCGCTGCTGCTCGCGTGTCATAGTGAGGGTCACCGGAGCGCGCAATTTGCGGCGACAAAAAACTGACTATCGTTACCATTGCCAGCCCCATCACCACAATGACAATCACGCTCTCGATCAGAGTAAAGCCGTTGTGAGATTTCATCAGCAGCTCCCTTTCGAGACATAGCCATTCGCCGCAATGTTGACATTGCATTGGCTTCCACTAGCGATGATTCGAACCGTGATGGCTTGATCGGGCTCACCAAGCAGGTTGAACTCCAGGCGTGATGTTAAAGGGAGAAAGGTCATGCCAGATTCCGCCACCCAGTCACTGCGACCATCCGCTGTACTACTGCACCCTGCTACTGAACCCACGCAGTTTGGCTGCACGGTTAAAGTATAGGCGTCTGAACTGCCGCCATCAGCGAGGTTGGATTGCATTCGGCTGACTTGAATTTGGCGAATCACCGAAATTACCTGTTCTTGCGCCACAAAAGCAGCAAAGCTGTCTTTGCCAATATAGCGACTCGCCGCATACAGCGAGACAATCGCCACCAGAATAATCACGACAATCAATTCAATTAAAGTAAATCCATTAAGCGCTTGGCGTTTCATCACGTTATGCATCCCCGAACTGTGTTGTGAGTATAACGTAGATTGGCAGGGTAATGATTGATAAATAAGGAAAGATTGGGATGAAAAGCATGTAAGAAAAAGGCCAGCGATGCTGGCCTTTTCTGATTAACAGTCTTCACTAACCGTGATCGTTGGGGCGGAAGCTGATGCGTTAGTTGAGTATGTGACAAAACAACCAGTATCACTTGCACTACCAGAGAAACTATAGTGTACGGCCGGGTCAGCAGTAGAACCAGCACCTGATACTTGAATCCAGTCTCCATCGGTATCTTCTAATCCTTCAACGGCATTACCTATTCCATCTGCTGAAGCTGTAGGGTAACCAAAAGTTAGGGCTATTCCATCTGCACTTGAAGCCGCTGTTACAGTCTCTATAGTCTCCTGCCCATTAATTGCCGCGCGACCGTATACAATACCAGAAGCACCAGCCATCGCGCCTTTGAGACCTTGCAAAGAAGATGCACGAGCATCTCCTTGTAAATTCAAAAATCGCGGTGCTGCGGTAACCGCAAGAATACCTAGAATAACAATTACCACCACTAGTTCGATTAGGGTGAAACCGCCTTGTCTTTTCATAGTTAGATCTCTCTATAGTAAATATCCGCAGGGTTACTGCAAAGTTACGGTCACACGACCAGTTTCAATCTCATACACAAACTCGTGCTCGCTGGTGCCTTCTTGCTGAACATAGGTGCAAGTGGAGGCCGAGCTATCGGCTTGCGCAGAATACTTTATATTCGAGTCACTGCTTGCATCCGCTACAGTGCCAACTCGAGGAGGGTTTTGCAACAGGTTGTCCATCAAATCAACGCAGGCTTGATCGGTCAAACTGGTTGGGTAGTCGACGTTGTTGCTGTTTAATGCTTGCGGGTAACCATCACGAAAACCGGTATCCGTACCATTGCTGGTTTTTGAGCGTGTTAGCCAAAACTCCACACCATCGTAGTTGACCGTATTGTAGGTTTCGGAGTTGATGCTCACTGACGGTCTAGCCTCCGCTTCCCACTGTGCACGGGCAGACAATACGCCCGTGGCAAATCCACCAGCGACACCTTCAATACTGGCTTTTTTCGCTTCATCCGTCACGTCGAGAAAACGTGGTAGCGCGGCGACAGCCAGTAGGCCGACCACAACGATCACCACAACGAGCTCCACCAAAGAAAAACCAAACTGTTTGTTAGACATATATGCAACCCAGTAATTAGTACGCCGTATTATACGGATAAAACATAGATACGCTACGAAAGATGGCGATTATACCGACCTATCGCGCCAGAAAAACGACCTTAGTCAAAAACTTACCGTTTTTTAAGCTCATCACGATCGCTTGATCGGACGAGTAATCATAATGGCAAATATAACCCCGCAAATCAGATTCATCTGAAATATGCTGCGGAGTTTGCCGTAATACTCTCTCTTCAGGGTAGAGCACGCGATACCAGTACGCGCAATCCACATCCCCTTGCTCGTTAAGGGGCAGTACCCACCCCTTAGCGGAAAAATGCACTTTATGCTGCTCAATCGTGAGCGACGTTGGTTGCTTGGCGAGCAACCATTGCTGTCTATAGTAACTGGCTCGCTCCACAATCCGCTTGGACGCCACGGCAAAGGCGGCGTCGTCCGCTTGATGTTCAACATCTTGCCACACCATACTGTACGTCATGATCAAGATGATCACCAACAGTAGCCATATCACCAACCGTGCCCGCTCGATCACCATGACGCTATCCTTTGATTGCGTCCAACATGCCCCACATCGGCAAGAAGATCCCGAGTGCCAATATCAAGACCATGCCCGCCACCACCACCAGCAAGAATGGTTCAATACGCGCGGTTAAGGTTTTTAAATCGTAGTCCACTTCTCGGTCATAAAAGTCAGAGACTTCCATTAACAAAGCATCAATGCGCCCCGTCTCTTCACCCACCGACAGCATCTGAATCACCAATGGGGTAAAAATGCCACTATTGACGGCAGTGGACGAAACGGTACTGCCCGCTTCAATCGCCGCTTTCATCTCCATCAAACGATTTTCTAAATAGCGGTTATCCAGCGCCTCGGCGGATAACGCTAATGATTGGTTAAGCGGCACGCCCGCCTTGAGCATCAGAGCAAAGGTTCGTGAAAAACGCGACAGCAGAGCGCGGTTGATAAGCTCTCCAACCACCGGCATCCTCAGGCGAAATTTATCCCATTTCTCACGTCCATTGTCCGTCCCTACCCAAGAGCGAAAGGCAAACAGCGCCGCGACAATCGCAGCGACCATCCAAGTCCAGTAGTTGACAAAAAAGCTGGAAGTCGCCATCAAGATCTTGGTTGGCATCGGCAAGTCGACGCCAAAACGGGCAAACATACTAGAGAACTGCGGAATCACTTTGACGTTGAGTACAAACATCGCCACGGTGATAAACAAAATCACAAACGTTGGGTAACGCATCGCGGTTTTGATGCGTTTACGGGTTTCCACTTCTTGCTCGTAGTAGTTCGCCAGTTGCAGCAGGGCTTGGTCGAGGCGACCCGTGTTCTCACCGACCCCAATCATGGAGACAAACAGCGGGCTAAACACCTTAGGGTGCATTTTCATCGACGCAGACAAACTGCGACCGTTGGTCAACTCTTGAGTTACTTCTTCTAGCGCTTCGGTCAGTTGTTTGTGAGCACTGTTTTGCGTCAAGCCTTTCATTGAGCGCAGCAACGGCACCCCTGCTTTGGTCAGGCTGTACAACTGACGACAAAAAATTACCAACACTTCCAGCGGTACACTGGGAGTGAACAGCGCTTTCAAATCGATGTTAAAGCCACTACTTCCGCCCCCTAACGATAGCTCGGTGGGGATGATGCCTTTGTTCATCAACTGCTCTGCGGCGGCGTCTTGTGTCGGCGCCTCTAGCACCCCCGACACCGATGCTCCTTCTAGATTACGCCCTTGGTAACGATAACTCGGCATAGCTCACCTTAGAGATAAATCGCTTGGTTAAAGCCAGAGGTGTCGCCTTCGCCAAGCCCCATCACTTCATCCAAACTCACCACACCTTGCAGCGCCAGTTCCATCGCGGAGGCAAGCAGCGGCTTGTAGGTTTTTGACTGCCTTGCTACTTGAGCAAAGCCAACCGCGTCATTGGCGCGCAGTTTGTCCATCATATCTAGCTCAAGTTCGAGCATTTCAAACACACCGATACGACCACGATAACCAGTCAGGTTGCAGTTTTGACAACCACGACCACGCACAAACGTCGCCTCTGCTTGATTCGGAAAACGCTGAGCCAGCCATAACTTGCGGCTCTCATCGGGCGTCTCTTCTGTTTTGCAGTCTGGGCACACCTTACGCACTAGACGCTGCGCGACCACGGCTCGCACTGAGCTGGCAACCAAGTAGCCCGGCGCGCCCATATCCATCATGCGCAGCGCACTATCAATGGCATCATTGGTGTGCAACGTGCTGAGTACCAAGTGGCCCGTCAATGCAGCTCGCAGGCCAATTTCCACCGTCTCTTGGTCACGCATCTCACCAATCAAAATGATGTCTGGGTCTTGACGAAGGAAGGTACGCAACACCGTTGAGAAGTCTAAATCTATCTTCGGGTTAACTTGAACTTGGTTAACCCGTGGCAAGCGATATTCCACCGGGTCTTCGGCGGTGATGATCTTTTTCGCTGGGCTATTGAGCTCGCTAAGTGCGCCGTACAAGGTGGTGGTTTTACCGGAACCGGTTGGGCCGGTCACCAAAATCATGCCATGTGGACGTTTAAGCTGGCGGCGCAAGCGAACCAAGAGATCGTCTGGCATGCCTGACGCTTCAAGCTTTTGAATACCGGAGGATTGGTTGAGCAAACGCATCACCACCGATTCACCATGCTGAACCGGCATGGTCGACATACGAATATCGACCGATTGCCCCTTGGCGCGAATATTAAAGCGGCCATCTTGTGGCAAGCGTTTCTCTGAAATATCAAGATTGGCCATTAGCTTTAAGCGCAGTACCAGAGCGGAAGCGATATTGACTTCATTGAGTAGCGTTTCATGCAGCACACCATCAATACGCTGACGTAAGCGCAGTACATTCGCATCAGGCTCAATGTGAATATCGGAAGCGCCGATTTGGATCGCATCTTCAAACAGCGAGTTGATCAGTTTAACGACAGTCACCTCTTCGCTGTCATCATCTTCAATGGTGTAATCGAACGCGTCCGTGACTTGGTGTTCAGCTTGAAGCTGCTCCGCAAAGGAGGCGATCTCTTTGGTGCGGCGATAGTAACGGTCAAAACCAT
>NZ_JCBDGH010000036.1:0-31542 GCF_059833955.1 Vibrio sp. R15-SG3-ISO1A | reverse complement strand
GATGGTTTACCGCTGGAAATCTATCAAGCTTAGTGGTGCTCATCGAGGAGCAGGGCATCAAATCGTGGGTTGCCATGTAGCCCCTCTAGATCCGGCTCCGTATTGATCAACTCTCGAATCGACGGACTTGATTCAATCGCCAATTCCAAATCCAGAATCGCCTGCTCTTCAATCCCCAAACGAGAGTAGGCACAAGCACGCTGATAGAGTGCAGGGCCATTATTGTTGTCGAGGTTAAGGACACGATTACATAGACTCAACGCCCAGTGGTACTCGCGAATTTCCATCGCTGCATCCGCCTTGTAGGTCAGCGCTTCAAGATCGCCTGGTCGCATGGTCAAGATCTCATCATACACATCAATTCGCTGCTCGGCGGTCGGCATACTTTGCGCCCTTAGCCATAAGTTGTGGATTTCATTAATCTTTTCAATCTCTTTGTTGTTTTCACTGATCACGCGCGTCTTACGTTTTAGATCGCGTTCCAATGCACTGAATTTCTTCTCGTACTCTTTGGCAATCGCATCGAGTCGCTTGTCGGCCATGTCTTTGGTGTTGTGCTTGAACTCTCGCAGAGATTGCCAACCAACAAAGGCAATCAACGACGCGACACCGGCGATGATGTAGAAAAAGTAGGTCACGGTGACGTTGGCGTAGTTGAGGGATTTGTCGGCCACTTCGAGTTCTCGGTCGGTAATTTGAACCACCAAGCGGCGCTCTAAATCTTGTTGGTCTTGGCGCAGAGCTTTGAGCTCATCGAGGATATAGCGCTCCATTAGCGGGCGATCGAGCATCTCGGAGTCGGAGTATTTTTCTTGCTCCGCGAGGGTAGGGAAACTCAGTGAGAGGAGCATGAGAAAACTAATTAGGGTTCGAATCATCGGTGGTTCCAATCGAGTCACTTAAGATAAATATAAGCATAGTTAATCATAGACGCGCGCGACATGATACTCCGAATGAAATAATTTAGTGCACTAATCATTGTTAAACTTTATGTGTAATTTGGTTTTATGTGATACATGTCACAAAAATACGGTTGATTTGGCGTCAAATTTGATTTTTGGTGGCCGATCTTGCTCATAATAATAGCGAATTTAATTAGAGTTCAAAGGAAATGTATCTGCACATGATTACGTCAGCGCCCTGGGTTATGTATCCGGAAATTACACAACCCCAACGCCCAACGTGGCGATTTAGAGAGCCGAGTGATACCGATGGCGACCAGATTTTCCAACTCATCAAAGATTGTCCGCCACTGGATGTTAACTCTTCGTACTGTAACTTTCTTCAGTCTACCCACTTTGCGGACACCTGCATTTTGGTTGAGATTGATGATGAGGTGGCTGGATTTATCTCTGCCTACCGCAAGCCACAACAGCCAGAAGTGCTGTTTGTTTGGCAAGTGGCGGTATCGAGCGATCACCGTGGTAAAGGCATCGCTTCGAAAATGTTAGACCGCCTGCTCGCTCGCGACACCTTGTCCGACATCAACGCGATAGAAACGACGATAACAAAGAACAATACGGCGTCGTGGATGTTGTTCGAAAAGCTGGACAAACGTCATGGCAAGCACGGTGAGATTTCGGTTTTCTTGGACCAAAACACCCATTTTAAAGGGGAGCACGATACTGAGTATTTGTATCGCATCCCACTTTCTCGTGCTCACGCACACTCGTCCCAATAAATAATTGAGGAACCCAAACGGTCTTATTATGGATATTTTTAATAAGCAAGAATCAAAAGTACGTTCATATTCAAACAACTTTCCGGTGGTATTCACCAAAGCCAAAGGTTGCTGGCTAGAAACTGAAGGGGGCGAGCGCTATCTCGATTTCTTAGCCGGTGCGGGCTCATTGAACTATGGCCACAACAACCCGGTGCTAAAAATGGCCTTGTTGGAGTACATCGAATCTGATGGCATCACACATGGTTTAGACATGCACTCCACCGCCAAAGCGGCGTTTCTTGACGCGTTTAA
This sequence comes from Vibrio sp. R15-SG3-ISO1A, assembly GCF_059833955.1. Taxonomy (NCBI): domain Bacteria; kingdom Pseudomonadati; phylum Pseudomonadota; class Gammaproteobacteria; order Vibrionales; family Vibrionaceae; genus Vibrio; species Vibrio sp. R15-SG3-ISO1A. Next base: position 29,567 of record NZ_JCBDGH010000036.1, on the reverse strand, counting down.
TCGCATCATCCTTGCGCCGCGTGAACTCAACTACAAACTGCAGTTTACTGGCCCAACGGGCACAAACGCGGTAGAAGCCGCGCTCAAATTGGCGCGTAAAGTGACAGGACGTAGCTCGATTGTCGCCTTTACCAACGGTTTCCACGGCTGTACTGCTGGTGCACTGGCTGCAACGGGTAACCAGCATCATCGCCAAGAAATGGGCCAAATGCAGAGCCAAGTGACGCGTATTCCATTTGATGGTTATGCCGATATTGATGGCTTAAAACTGTTTGAAACCATGCTGCAAGATAACTCAAGCGGTATGGACAAACCTGCCGCTGTACTGCTTGAAACCGTACAGGGTGAAGGGGGGTTGAATGTGGCCTCTAACGCTTGGCTACAAAAACTCGACGCACTGTGTAAAGCCAACGGCATTCTCTTGATTGTTGATGATATTCAAGCGGGCTGTGGCCGTACGGGCACCTTCTTTAGTTTCGAACCAGCGGGGATCACCCCAGATATCGTGACGCTCTCGAAGTCGATTGGTGGTTACGGCTTACCGATGGCCGTCGTCTTGCTGCGTCCGGAACTGGATATTTGGAAGCCTGGTGAGCACAACGGTACGTTTAGAGGTAACAACCATGCCTTCGTCACCGCAGCGAAAGCGCTTGAGACCTACTGGGCCGATCCACAGTTTGAAGCCCACGTGAAAAACTGCGCCGACAAAGTGACGCAAGTGACTACTCGCAGCTTGAAGCGTCACCCTAACTTGTTTGAGCAAGTGAAAGGTCGCGGCATGATGCAGGGTATCGAGTGTGTCAACGGCGACATTGCCAGCGAGATTGCGAAGCACTGTTTTGAGCTCGGCATGGTGATCGAGACAGCAGGGCCTGATGATGAAGTGGTGAAGTTTTTCTGCCCGCTGACCATCACAGAAGAAGAACTAGAACAAGGTTTGCGCATCTTTGAAGAGGCGGTTCAACGAGTCGCGGTTAAGCAGTTCAAGCAAGCATCTTAAGCTCAAAACAACGTCGTACCGACCCCATTCGGTTGGCAGAAAAAGAAAGCGAAAAGGAACAGAGAATGATAGTCAGAACCTTAGATGAATGTCGTGATAGTGAACGTCGAATCGCGACGGATAATTGGGAAAGCGTGCGTATGTTGCTCAAAGACGACAACATGGGTTTTTCTTTCCACATCACGACGATTTACGAAGACAGCGAAACGCACATTCACTACAAAAATCACCTAGAGTCTGTCTACTGCATGAGCGGTAAAGGTGAAATTGAAGTCGTCGGTGGTAAGACATACCACATTGAGCCGGGTACATTGTACATCCTCGATAAGCACGATGAGCATTATCTGCGCGCCTACAAAGGGGCCGACATGGTGATGGCCTGTGTCTTCAACCCGCCACTGACAGGCGCAGAAGTGCACGATGAAAAAGGGGTCTATCCCATCGCAGATTAGGGGCAATGAGCAGGAACAACGCACCTAATCCTAACCATTAAATCGAACGAAAGGCGATATTATGACTTATACCGTAGAGAAAATCGGCGGTACCTCAATGACGGCATTTGATGCCGTACTAGAAAACATTATCCTGCGTCCCAACCGGGACAACCTCTACAATCGAGTGTTTGTGGTGTCCGCGTATGGCGGCATCACGGATGCGCTGCTGGAGTGTAAAAAGACCAGCAAACCTGGGGTTTATCAGCTGATCGCGAAACGCGATGACAGCTGGAGCGATGCATTGGCAGAGGTTGAGCAGCGCATGTTGCTGACCAACGAGCACATGTTTGCCGACCCCATGAACCGGATGCGCGCGGACAAGTTCATTCGCTCGCGTATTTCTGAGGCGCGCAACTGCATCTCAAATATTCTGGAAACGTGCCAATACGGCCAGTTCACTTTGCGCCACTACTTGCCTCAAGTACGTGAATTTTTGGCGTCAATAGGTGAAGCGCACAGTGCATTTAACACGGCGTTAAAACTGAAAAATATGGGCATTGAAGCGCGTTTTGTTGACCTCTCAGGCTGGAGCTCTGACAAAGTCGAGAGCTTAGATGAGAATATCCTCAACGCCTTTAAAGAGATTGATGTCAGCCAAGAGCTCCCCATCGTCACGGGTTATGCATCATGTAAAGACGGCCTGATGTCGACTTTTGATCGTGGTTACAGCGAGATGACGTTTAGCCGCATCGCCACACTGACCAATGCGGATCTCGCCATTATCCACAAAGAGTATCACCTTAGCTCGGCGGACCCTCGCGTCGTTGGCCCTGAGAAAGTGTTGCCCATTGGCCACACTAACTATGACGTGGCGGATCAGTTGGCAAGTCTCGGGATGGAAGCCATTCACCCGAATGCTGCGGCAGGGCTGCGTGAAAGCGGCATTGAGCTGCAAATCAAGAACACGTTTGAGCCCGAGCATCGTGGCACTCTGATTTCCAACCAGTTCCAGCCGACGGCGGACAAAGTGGAAATTATCGCTGGTAAGCAGAAGGTCTTTGCGCTGCATCTCTTTGACCAATCCATGGTCGGCGAAGCGGATAACTTCAGCTACGAGCTGATGGAGATCATCTCGGATGCCCATGTCAGCTTGATTGGTAAAGAGATGAACGCCAACTCTATTACCTATTATTTGGGCGGTAACAGCGATAGCCTGAACAAAGTGTTGTACAAAGCGGAAAAACGCTATCCGAATTCAGAAATCAAAGGCCGCATGGTGGCGCTGATTTCGGTGATTGGTTCGCAAATCGATACCAACAAAGCGTTAGCGAAAGGGGTGAGCGCCCTCATGAAGGCTGACATTACGCCTTATGCTTTGCACTCGTCGATGCGTAACGTCAACGTGCAGTTTGTCGTCAGTGACAAGGAGTACAAAGCGGCGATTTGTGCCTTGCACGAAGAGTTTTTCGACAACCAGCTACAAGGTATGGCTCCCCGCGACACGAAAGTGGCGTAATCTAAGTATCACCTTCCCCTATCGAGCAGGCATCGCCTGCTCTTTTTTTATATCTTAACCCTCTCTTAACCCCGCCTTGTTTACTCTTACCGTTATCAGATGGGAGAGATGTAAGCATGACCTTTCGAACAACCTTAATCAGCCTTGTCGTGGTGAGCCTTCTGGGCTGCAGCTCAGGCAATCGCACCGATTACGTAGACCAAGCGCAAATCAGCAATGAGCTGGCCATTGAACAGCTAGTCAGCAAGTTGGTGGATGAACAGTCACCAAGTGATGAGCCTTTGCAGGCGATCACCGATTTGGTGAACATTCCAGCGCTAGCGCCCTATTTAGCGGCGGCGATGGAGAATAATCCCAGCCTTCAACAAAGTATTGTTGCCCTGAAAATGGCGTATGCGCAGCACGGTATCACCGCGGCGGACCAATGGCCGACACTGAGTGCTGGGTTGTCTGGTGAGCAAACAGAAGGCAGCGATGAGAGCTACACGGGTGAGCTTAATGTCAGTTGGGAGCTGGATATCTGGCGTCAATTGGCGGATAGCAGCGCCGCCGCGCAGAAAGACATCGCCGCCACACAGGCGAGCTTGCAGGCGGCAAAAGATCTGCTTGCGGCCAACGTGATGCGGGGCTGGCTTGAAATCAGCGTCAATAAACAACTGTTGGATATAGAGCAGCGACGCTTGGACATTCTCGAAAACAACGAAGTGCTGGTGCTAGAGCGCTACAAAGTTGGGCTAGGCAGTCTAGAAGAGCTCGACAGTGCAAAAACCAACTCCTCTTCCACGCGCGCGACCGTGGCGGAATATCGAGAGAACATGGCCCAAAGTCAGCGCAACTTAGCACTGCTCACTGGGCTGCGTGCCCCTCAATTGAGCGGGGACGAAGTGCCGGCGGTATTTGCGACGGTGCTCAATCCGCTCGACAGTCTGGGCGTACAAAACATGGCTGGTCGACCTGATTTACAGCAAGCCTTTTACAACATTGAAGCGGAAGCACTGCGCACCGATGCCGCTTACAAAGCGATGTTGCCCTCATTTAGTCTTTCAGCCAGTTTGACCGACCTAGCGCAAACCCCGAGTGAGGCGCTACTCACCAACCCTGTGTGGAGTGTGTTGGGTCAGATTTCAGCGCCGATTTTTCAAGGTGGTAAGTTGAAATCTCAAGCGGAGTTGGCCGAGCTGACCACCGAGCAAACCTACTGGGTTTACCAACAGACACTCCTTGATGCCGTAAGTGAAGTAGAAACCGCTGTCGGCCAAGAACATGCTTTGGAGAAGCAGCAGCAACATCTCGAGAGCGCGTTACAGAGCGCGCGCCGCAGCGTCGAAAGTTATGAACAAAAGTATCGAGAGGGGCTGGTGGATATTTTTGACCTTCTCACTGTTCAGCAGCAAGCCTACGACATCGAAGCGCAACTCACGAGCGCCACTTACCAGCGATTGTTAAACCGAATTGATTTGGGCCTCGCGCTAGGCCTAGGAGTATCTTGATGAAAAAAAATGCACTGACCCTAGCCGTGACGCTGGTTGCCGCGGGTTCGATTTTTGCCGCTGTTGCCTACAATGGCAGCCAACTGGCGCCGCCCAAGGGCCCTGGAGAGACCCCCGCGCAGGAAGCGCAAAGGGTACAACCAGAGCAAAGCGCATCGGCCAGTCGCGTGCTGTCACAAGTTGCGGTACAGACCACTCAAGCCCACCGCTATCAGGCGCAAATCACCAGCTACGCAGAGGCGCAGCCGAGATACAACCTCAGTTTCACCAGTGAGGTCAATGGCCGCGTGGTGAGCTTGGCTGATGATTTTGAAACGGGGAAAGTGGTGAAAAAAGGTCAGGTCCTTGCCACGCTGGATAATACGCAATACCAGCAAGCGGTCGCGAGCGCAGAAGCGGACGTCGCGGCGGCAAAGCTTGCCTACCTAGAAGAGCAGCGTGAAGGTGAACAAGCCAAGTCAGAGTGGCAACGCTCTGGATTATCCGGTGAACCAAGTTCCACCTTGGTGCTACGTGAACCCCAACTCGAGAGTGCTAAAGCGGCATTAGATAACGCAGAAAAAGCCCTCACGGCTGCGAAAAAAGATCTCGAGGACACCCGCATTCGTGCCCCATTTGATGCGCTGATTGTAGCCCGCTCTATTCAGCCGGGCAGCTACGTCTCGACTGGCGATAGCATTGCGACGCTCTACAGCGTGGATCGTGTTGAAGTCGAGTTAGCCTTGTCGGAGCAGCAGTGGTTGACCTTACAAGCAGACGGCCAGAGTGATGTCACGCAGTGGCAAGTTACGTTGACGGACAGTCAAAGCCAACACCAATGGCAAGCGCGCGTTGATCGCGCTAACCAACATATCACAGAGACCACTCGCCAGCGTTCAGTGATTGCGGTAGTGGAACGTCCTCTTGAGCAGGCGTCTCCGCTGTACCCGGGTACATTTGTCAAAGCTACTTTAACTGGGCCTGAGGTCGATAACCTTTGGCAAATTCCTGCATCTGCGTATTCGCAGCAGGGGGAAGTCTGGATGGTCAACCAACAAGGCAGCTTGGTCAAAGCTGCCGCAACCAAGCGATTTGAGCGCAACAATTTCGTCTATATTGATCCGCTGAGCGAAGAAGCGGCTCAAGTGGTGATGCGTCCGTTGAGCAGTTTTCAAGTCGGCATGAAAGTGTTGGCCAATGAGGAGGGCAAATCATGAGTCAGTCGAATCACTCTACGGGTGTGATTGCGTGGTTTGCTCGCAACCCAGTGGCGGCAAACTTATTGATGATGGGTGTCATCATCGTGGGGTTGTTTTCCGTCAGTTCGTTGCGTAAAGAGGCATTCCCTACTCTTGAACCTGATGTGGTCAGTGTTGCTGTCAGCTATGACAGTGGCGATCCGGTTCAGGCGGAAGAAGGGATCGCGATAAAAATTGAAGAAGCGCTGGAAACCGTACCGGGCATCAAACGCATTACCTCGACGTCGGATTCGACAGGCAGCTACGTGTCGATTGAAAAAGAGAGCAGTTACGATCTGGATACCTTGCTGACGGATGTCAAAAACGAAGTGGATGCCATCAACAACTGGCCAGCGGAAGCGGACAATCCGGTCATCGAAAAAGCACGTCGTCAGGATCATGCGATTTGGGTGCAACTGTATGGCGATGCGGACCGCTCGACATTGCAGACCTTGGCTCAAGACCTGAAATCCGATTTGTTGAGTGAGAGTGCGATCAGCGATCTCTCTATCAATGCAGAGCTAGAGCGGATGATTTCGGTGGAGGTGGATGAGCAGGCTTTGCAGGCCTATGGCTTGTCACTTACGGATGTCTCGGATGCCATCAACGCAGAAAGCGCGACGGCCATTTCGACCAGCCTGCGCAACAGCGAAAAAACCGTGCGCCTCAAAGCGTCAGAGCAAGCGTATCAAGTGGAAGATTTTCGCCAAATTCCCATCATTACAACTCAGTCAGGCGCACAGATTCTACTTGGTGATATTGCCACGGTCAGCGACACGTTCGAAGAAGATAGCTACTCGTTGTCCCGTTATAACCAGCAAAATGCCATCGGCATCCAGATTTTGATGGATGACAGCAGTGATGTGGTCAACATTGTTGAGCAGGCCAAACAGGTGGTTGAGCAGTGGCGAGCAAGTAACGTATTGCCTGACAATGTCGACATGGAAACTTGGTATGACAAAAGTACCATGATCAAAGAGCGTCTATCACTGCTTGCCACCAACGCGCTCACCGGTATTGCGATGGTGTTTATTGTGTTGGCGCTGTTTCTTAACCTGCGCGTGGCATTTTGGGTCGCAGCTTGTTTGCCCTTTGTCTTCTTTGGCACCTTGTTTTTTATGACCGACTCGTTCGTTGGGCTGACCATCAACGAGATGACCACCTTTGGTTTCATCATGGCGCTCGGCATCGTTGTGGATGATGCGGTGGTCGTGGGCGAGAGCATTTACGCGACCCGCCGAGCTGAGGGGGACACCATAGAGAGCACCATTAAAGGCACGCTCAAAGTGGCGGCGCCGACCGTCTTTGGGGTTCTGACCACCGTGGCTGCCTTTTTGTCGATTGCCGCCATTGATGGCAACATGGGCAAAATTTATGCGCAATTTGCCACCGTGGTGACCATCTGTTTATTGCTCTCATTGGTGGAGTCTAAGTTCATTCTACCGGCGCACCTGGCGCATATTGACACTCACCGGAAAGACAACAAAGGGATTTGGAACCGCATTCAAAGCGGTGCGGAGCGAGGGTTAAATGGCTTCAACCAACGCGTGTATAAGCCGCTGATTAAAATCGCACTGCAATTTCGCTATGCCGTCGTACTCAGCTTTTTGGCGTTATTCATTTTAGTGATTGGTATGCCGCTCACCGGCGCCGTGCGCGTTGCGTTTTTTCCAGACATCGCCGGCGACACCGTCTCGGCTGAAATGTCGATGTACAACGATGTCAGCTTTGGTCAAACCGAAACCAATTTACTGACCCTCGAGCGCCATGCGCTTACGGTGGATGCCCAATTGCGAGGCGAGAGCGATACGTCGGCGATTGCCAGTCTACAGGTGTCGGCCACGGCCGACCGCTCAGGCTCTATCCAAGTGGAACTAGCGCCAGAGGCGCCGTATAACATTGATGAGTTTGCTGATGCATGGCTGGCGATGTCGGGTAACATGGAAGGGGTTAAAAAGCTCAGCATTCGCTCTCACCAGGAGATGGTGGACAACTTTAAAGTCGAACTCAAAGCGAGTAGCGACGAGATTGTGACCGATGCCGGGAACCGAATGAAAGCGGCACTGCAATCGATTGACGGGGTAAGTGGTATTGATGACAACCTAGATTTAGGTGAGCCGCAGTATCGATTCGAACTGACAGAGCAAGGCCGTGCAATGGGCATGGATACCGCCAGCCTGTCTCAGCAAGTCTTACAATCGTTTGGTGGCGACATTGTACAGCGTTTTCAGCGGGGCAAAGACGAAGTCAAAGTCCGGGTCCGTTACCCTGAGGGTGAGCGTCAAACGCTAGCGGACATCGCGCAATCAAGCGTGCGAACCAGCGATGGTACGGTGGTGCCCTTGTCGGCGGTGGCGAAGGTGTACTCGGATTATCAGCCGTCAGAGATCACCCGTATCGACAACTTACGTGCGGTGTATGTCAGTGCCTCGGTGGACAAAGATATCCTCGCCTCGAATGAGTTAGTCGCACAACTTGAAAACACCTTGGTGAAGGCACTGAAAGCGGATTATCCGACGCTCAAAATCGACTTTACCGGTGAAGCTGAGCAGCAAAAGGAGTCCACCGACTCAATGGAGTCGACGTTCGTGCTGGCTCTGATCGTCATTTTTGCGCTGCTTGCGATTCCACTCAAGTCGTACGTTCAGCCCTTGATCATCATGGTCGCCATTCCGTTTGGGATTGTTGGCGCTATCTTGGGTCACTGGTGGAACGATTTGACCATCAGCATCTTGTCACTGAATGGGGTGTTGGCACTGAGTGGCGTCGTGGTTAACGACAGCTTGCTCCTCGTTTCTCGTTACAATGAGCTGGTCAAAGAGGTCAAACTGTCGGTATCAGAAGCGATTGAACAGGCATGTTCAGGTCGACTGAGAGCGGTGCTGCTCACATCCGTGACCACGTTTGCCGGTCTTGCGCCGCTGTTGAGTGAGACATCGATGCAAGCGCAGTTTTTGATCCCTGCTGCCGCAGCGCTGGGTTACGGCATCTTGTTTGCTACTTTGATCACTTTGATCTTAACGCCATCGCTGTTGATGATTGATCAGGATGTCAGAGCGCTCTTGTTGGCACTCAAGCAGCGCATCAGTGGAGCGGGACGTCGAGTTACTCAACAAGTGAACTAGGCTATGATTGTCTAAGCCCTTATTATGTAAAGAATGAACATCGATGGTGGGTGTGGAGGAGAGCATGAAAAGCGACCATTTACAGTGTTTACTGGTGGAAGACGATCTCGATTTGGCCACTGCGGTTATCGACTACCTCGCGCTAGAGGGCATTGAGTGTGACCACGCGGCGAATGGTGTGGCGGGGCTCAACCTGATACAAAATCAGCGCTACGATGTGGTGATCCTCGATTTAAATTTGCCCAAAATGGATGGCCTAGAAGTGTGCGCGAAACTGCGCGCCAGTGGCCTTGATGTGCCGGTTCTCATGCTGACGGCACGCGATACCTTGGACGACAAACTGGGGGGCTTTTCCGCCGGGGCAGACGACTACCTCATTAAACCGTTTGCGATGGAAGAGTTGATCGTTCGCGCGCAAGTGCTTTCGCGTCGGCGCAGTGGGCAAGTGACGCTACTGAGTGCGGAAGGAGTCGAGCTCGATCTCACCACACAAACCGCGACCTGCGATGGGCAGGAGATGAAACTGACACCGATAGGCTACAAACTGCTGGAAACGTTACTGCGCGCCAGTCCAAACAGTGTCTCGAGAGACAAACTGGTGCAGAGCGTCTGGGGGGATGAACAGCCCGACAGCAACAGCTTGAAAGTGCACATGTACCACCTTCGCAAGGCGGTGGATGGCCAAAGTGAAGTCAAACGGATACAGACTCTTGTGGGGCGAGGCTTTGCGCTTAAACGTGAGGAGCGAGTATGCGATTAAGGCGTAGTCTACGGCTCTATTTTGTGTTGGCGATGGTGGCGATGGGCAGTAGCGCGATTGTCGGAATGTCAGGCGTTGCGGTGAGCTATTTTTTCTCAGGGATGGATGAGGCCATGCGCGGCTTTGTCCATTCTCAAGCGTTTCATCTCGACGTTGCGCCGGGTCAGGTCACACAGCAAGATGACCTCTTGGTTGCGAAGCGATGGCAAGACTTACCCACCCGTATCACGCAGCACTTTGATCAAGAGGATTTGGCCGATGGCCGTCTACTCAAACACATCGAAGGCATTCCCTTACTCAGTCCACCGAAGAAAGGCTATTTTGTCATGCAGCTTGAGCAAGATGGCGAGCGCCGTTTTGCCGCTATAGAGATAGGCGATCGTGATCGCACCACGCCGATGAGCCGTGATGAGCTGCCGCCATTTTTCTATATCGTTTTTACCGCGATCGGTGCGATAGCGCTTTTTTCCGTGGTGTTGCTGATGATTATTCGTAATGTGTCGGCACCTGTTGAACAGTTGGGCGCATGGGCGAAATCGTTGGATGAAGATAAGCTGGATGCGGCGATACCCAATTTTCACTACCGAGAGCTTAATGCGCTCGCCGAGATGATTCAGTCGAGCTTGCGCTCGGTACAAGCCAGTGTCGAGCGTGAAAAGCGTTTTCTTGGCTATGCCAGCCATGAGCTACGCACGCCGATTGCGGTCACGCGAACCAATACCGAGCTGCTGGGCAAAATGATCGAGCGTCAGGTTGAGCCCGCTAAGCAGCGTGAGGTATTGGCGCGCATTGAGCGTGCTTCGCTGACCATGACCGATCTGACCGAAACCCTACTGTGGCTCAATCGTCGTGAGGAGAAAGCCTTACCGAGCACCTCGTTCGCCATCGGCCAGTTAGTGATGCAGATCCGTCAGGAGCTCAACTATTTACTGCATGGCAAAGCGGTCACCGTTGCTGAGTCGACCGACGATACTCAGGTGACACTGCCCAGTGGCCTGACGCGTATCGTCATCACGAACTTAGTGCGTAATGCCTTCCAACACACGCAGAAAGGCCAAGTGGTCATCTCGCAAACGGGTGACACATTGGTGATTGAAAACCACAATGACACTGACCAGGAGAAAGACAGCGATCTAGGCTTTGGGCTAGGACTGGAACTCACCGATAGGCTGGTTAAGCAGCAAGGTTGGTCTTATTGCAATACCGTCACCGCGAACGGGCGAGTGGTGACGGTACGATTTGTTGGCTAACGCATCGCATACATCTCTTCGTGATAGTGATGCGCGGTATCGAAACGATGGCGTTTAAGATCATTTTTAAGCTGAGCAGACATCGACTCTGGCCCGCAGAAATAGACATCGTAGTGGTCTAAATGCACAAAGCGCTGCGCCAAGCCTTCGATGGTGAGGCGCGGTTGGTATCGCGTATCGACAATCTCCAACGTCACCCCACTGCGTGTCGCAAGTTGATGCAATTCTTGGAGCATGGCCGTATCCACTCCGCGACAACTGAAGAAAAAGAAGACCGGATAGCGTGGTGGCTGCTCGGCATAACCGTGTAAAGCCGCCACAAAGGGTGCCACGCCGACACCGCCAGCGATCCAAATTTGTGGGCTGGATTGATGGAATGAAACATGCCCATATGGCCCTTCGACTCGAACCGAATCTCCTAGGTTGACACGCTTATTTAGCCCAGTAGTGAAATCGCCTAACTCTTTGATAAGAAATCGCACTTTATCCCCTTTGCAGCCAGACACTAGCGTAAACGGATGGGGATCTTCATGGCCAAATTGAAGATAAGCGTACTGTCCACAGCGATGACCGGGCCAAGAGGTGGGCATATGCAGTTCAAGATCTAAAATGCGGCTCAGTGGGTGATATTGAACGCGGCTAATCCGCGCATCATATTGATGGTAACGTCCGATCAACCCCAGCAAACTATATATCGCAGCCAAGACGCCAATCACGATGAATGCCATGGTGAGAAAGTAAATTGGCGTGCCCCAATAGCTGTGTTTGAGCAGCAGGGCAGAGTGTGCGGCAACCATCAAATAGGCCACAGCCATCAATTTATGTGAGACGCGAAACGGACGATAGCGGAGGGCGGTCCAGAGCGAGAGCGCAATCAAGGCAATCAACAGATAAAATCCCCACTTACCTAAAGCGAGACCGGTTGAACGAAGTTCAAGAATCCAGCTTGAGAGTAGGTCGTTACCAAGGTGCGCAGGCCCACGGCCAGAAAAGCGTTGCGGCGCAGTGAGAACCCCTGCACTGACCAATTGAATAGGAAGGTGATAGAAGAGCCAATGGATGATAGCCAGTACGCCACCCGCGATCCCCGTCCACTTGTGAAGTCGGTAGGATTTGTCTAACCCTTGCGTGACCTGTTCAACCCAATCTAGGCGCAGTGCCAATACCATGGTAAGAGACATCAACATGATAGCCACAATGCCGGAGTACTGAACCAGTGCCGAGCGCCATTGAAATATAAGCGACGAACTCAATAGTGACGGCTCAGCGAATAGCCATAGCCCCGTCACGAGAGCGGTCATCATTGCGATGCCGACGAGAACCCATTTCATGACACATCCTCCCTCTATTTGGCTAATTAAAGCGTAGCAAGCCGGGTGTCAAGTAAGGTCAAGCAGTGTAAATGTGGGTAAAGGAGAAGAGTAAACGTCATACTGCGCGACGCTTACTCTATCAACGCCGAGGTTAGCTGAGAAGGGTGGCCTTGATCACCTTAAACACCCCTGCCTCTTTATTGCTCGGCGCAAGAAAACGGGCGACCTCTTTCACTTTCGGATGCGCGTTATCCATGGCGTAGGAGTGGTAGCTCACTTTGAGCATTTCTAGGTCATTGAGGTAGTCGCCAAAGCTCATGGTCTGTTCGAAAGAGAAACCCAGTGTGGATTGTAGATGCTCGATCGCCGCGCCTTTGGAGGCGTGTTTGTTCATAATGTCGAGCCAGATTTTTGCGCTCACCACCACTTGGTGAGAATCGCCAAACTGCGAGGACACACTTGGGTAAACCAGCGCTTCGCTGCCACCGAAATGCAAAATGGCGACTTTGATAAAGTCATCGTCAACGTCGAGAAGATCCTCGACATACTGACAGCGATGATAATACTTTTTGAACTCGTTGAGCGCTTCTTCTGCTTGGGTTTCGATGTATGCCGATTGAGTACCACACAGCACGATGTAGGCGCCGTCTATGCGTCTCGCCTCTCGAATAATATCGGCAATATCTTGCTTGTCGATTTCACAGCGGTAGAGCTCTTGACCTTGATGCATCACCAGCGTGCCGTTTTCGGCAATGAACATCATACGATCTTTTATTGGGGAGAAGGTTTCCATCAGGCTGTAGTACTGTCTGCCTGAGGCCGCCGCGAAAATGATTTCTTTCGCTTCGAGTTGTGGATAGAGTTCGAAAAATTCCGGATTCAGCTGGCTGTTTTCATCGAGCAGCGTACCGTCCATGTCGGCAGCAATGAATTTGATCGGGTGTTGAGGCATAAGGTTAATCATTGACGAAGTGGATTTTCGGCCATGATAACATTGATTGATCGTCAAAACAGGCGTTAGCCAATGGATTTCTGTTCAAGCTTGGCAAACTTCATTTCGTACATATTGGCATCGGCAATAGAGATGAGTCGGCTCAGTGATGCACCATCATGCGGGTAGTGCGCAATACCAATACTGGTCGATAGGGAGACTTGGGTACCCGCGCGGATAGCAATAGTCTTTCTAAAGCAGCTTTCAATCTGCTTCCAGTGATGCTGTGGATGCGTATCCCCAAGGTAGACCAAAGCAAACTCGTCGCCACCGATTCGATAGCAGTAAGCTTCCAGTCTATTAAGGCGATTAGCAACAGTGGCGAGCACTTCATCACCGGCTTGGTGACCATGACGATCATTCACTTCCTTAAAGCCGTTTAAGTCTAAAAGGTAGAGGTTGAATGACTGGCCTTGTTCCACCCACTCGGCCATATCGTTGAACATGGCCAACCGATTGGACACTCCGGTGAGAGAATCGGTGAGCGCCAATTGCTTGTGGTAAATGGCCTCTTTGTGAATGATGTAGCCGACTAAACACGCGCAGACAAACAGCAATACCATCAAGACAAATTGCGCCTGAGTTAAACTTTGCGCTTGGCTCATTTGTGACAGGTAGAGCGGACTTTTAATTCTAAAATTGGTGTTGACGTACTGAATCATCGACATGTAGAGCGCGTCAATATCATCGCACAGCGCTTTGGCCTGATCCGGTGAGTTGAGCGCTATGAGCTCGGGTTCTAGCTGCTTAAACTGACTGAACAAGTCACTAAAGAATGCGGCGGCACCGGGAAGGGTAATCAGGTTGTCCGCCTCTTTGCTACTGAGAAGTATGTCGAAACGGCTCCAGGTCAACTCATATTTGAGTAGGGTGCGATCGTAGTACTCTTCACTGTCCGCTGCGAACGGTGTAATCGCTCTGAGTTCAGAAAACTCTTTGTTCAACTGAAACAAAAACCATGTGGCTTGGTTTTGCTGTTCATTGTAGGAGGCCGCTAACTGGCGTGTTGAGGTAAGAAAATAGAGATTAATGATGAACAGGGTTGCCGAAAGCACGATTAACAGTACTTTCGCTTTGGCAAGAATGGCGTGTAAGTGGTCGTCTTTACTCTTTGGACTCATCATCGGCGGTATGCACTAATATCTCATCGATCTGCCACACCATTTGTGAACGAAATGCAGCATTATCTATTTCAGGGAACTGACTTAAGTTAAAGACCAGCCAATAGGGGCCTTTATTTCGCACTTTCATTTTTTCTCCATCCATTTCGTACGCCACGATAGGATCGTACTTAAGAATATCTTCGATTCTTGAGCTCGCCGCGTAATCATTTAGGGCGACAAAAGAGACGGAGAAGGTATTGTTCGCGCGGTAGTAATCAACTAACGATGAGACTTTGAAGCCGGTGAAGGTTTTTTTGCCGTCGAACCAAGGTAGGGTCGTAGAGAAGGTAGTGGGTTCGAAATTCGCTACGATGTCTTCATGAGAGAGGGTGATAGGATCGCGATCTGTGATGCGAATCACTAAGCTAGAGGCTGAAGCACTAAAAACAGACAACGCAGCGAACAGCGCAAGCACTCTTCTCATGATCTCTCCCCAAAGGTCCGGACAATAACGTCTTTTTAATATAATTATTGATTATATGATTGTTTTGCAGGTGAGCAAAACCTTTTATCAATATTGATTCTTATTTATTGAGTATAGACAACGCACAGAAACCGCAAAGCCCCGCTATGAAATCCATAGCGGGGCTTTGCGTCAATCGTCACCAGAGGCGCACATTAGAAGATCAGATGCGCGACACCCGCAATCACAGGTAAGGTGATGAGCGTACGCAAGATAAAGATGGCGAACAGCTCAAAAATATTGACCGGAATGCGGCTCCCAAGCAGCAGTGCACCCACTTCAGACATGTAGATTAGCTGGGTCACAGACATCGCAGCGATGACGAAGCGCGTCATTTCGTTGTCGATAGAAGCTGCAAGGATGGCAGGGATAAACATGTCCGCAAAACCGACCACCATGGTTTGCGACGCCGCTGCGGCTTCTGGGATTTGTAGCAGCTCTAGGAATGGGATAAACGGCTGGCCTAAGAAGGCAAACACCGAGGTGTACTCAGCAATCACAAGTGCAATCGTACCCAGACCCATCACCACTGGCAGTACGCCAAACACCATGTCGACAGCGTTACGCACGCCTTCACCAAACACACCTTTTAATGAGGTCACTTGTGAGGCTTTCTTCAGAGCCAACTCAAGACCCCAAGTGAAGCTGTTATGTCCAGCTGGTAGAGCGTCCGCTTCGGCATCCGGTTTTGTACCGTCGATGAAGGTGTCTTTCTTGTAGCTCAGTGGTGGCAGTCTTGGAATGATGATCGCGGCAACCACACCGGCTAAACAGATAGCACCGTAAAAAGGCAGGAATAGGTGCTCAAGTTCGACTTGGGCTAATACCACCAAACTAAACGTAATGGAGACGGCAGAGAAGGTTGTGCCAACGACCGCCGCTTCGCGTTGTGTGTAGAACTTGTTTTCGTACTGCTTACTGGTCAGCAGGATACCGACGGAGCCATCGCCTAGCCAAGAAGCCATACAGTCAATCGCACTGCGTCCAGGTAGATTGAATACTGGGCGCATGACTTTGCTGAGCAAGGTGCCAAACAGTTCTAGCAAGCCAAAGTTGAGCAGCAAAGGAAGCAGCAAGCCAGCAAAAATGAACACAGAGAAAAGAGTTGGCAACAAACCTTCCAGCACTAGTCCGCCGGTGTTTTCTTCCCAAATCGCCTCTGGGCCCAGTTGGAAGTAGGTCATCGCAACCGCAAGACCACCGATCACACGCACAGCAAGCCAAAGTGGTGATGGGTTAAACAGGCCGTTTAAGAAGTCGCTGTTGGCAATAAAAGCCGGCGTTTTAATACGACAAAGTAGCGAGGCAACCGCCATGAAGCTAATGATGGACGTCACCATGCCGACCAGAGCGTCACCGAACAGTGCCTGAATCGATTTCGCCAATACGGCCACAGGGATAGTGATGTCACCGTCAAACGTGATCGGCGCCATAAAGACAAACAGACCTAACAAAGACGGAATAAAGAACATCCAGAAGTTCTTCTTCCCTTTTGGCTGATTGATAGATTGAGCGTTTTCTTGCATTACAAATCTCGTGTTACATCTGGTCAATAGTATTGCCGTATCCCTTGGCATACATATTCACTAAACATCCCTATTTAGTCATGGGGCGCAAGATTACTGCCTTTTGTCATGCTGTGCAATACTATTCAATAATTATCCCTAAATATTCAGACATAAACTCGATATTAGCTTGGCAATGCAGTAGTTTGTTTTGTTAATGTTAAATTGTTTGGGATTGTGTTGCAACTAAGCGGGTTTATTTGGGTGAAATATAGAGGTAGAGCCAATAGCTTAGCGCGAGACACAGGGCAAGGGTAACGGGCGCAAGCAGCGCTGCAATGCTGACCTGTGCATATAAACCCGCTCCGGCAGTACCGCCGAGTAAGAATCCGGCGAAGATAAAGGAGAAGAGTTTGGCTTTGCGATAATCGAACTTTTCCCCGCGCAAGCGCGCACCGATCATAATGCCCAAATCAGTGACGATACCCGTCATGTGGGTAGTGCGCACAACCGCGCCGCTGAAGGTGGTTAACATGGCGTTTTGCAGCCCACAAGCAGCAGACGCGAGATACTGACCACTGGTGTGTCCCTCCTTAAGCAGAAGGTAGGCGAGCAAAAGTAGCCCACTTTCAAAGCAGAGTGCCACCCCGTAGCGGCGGCCCAATTTCAGCGCAGTGCTTTCGATAAAGACGCCACTGAGTATCGTGCCGAGCAGAAAGCTGAGTACCACCCATAGGAGGTGCAGCGTTTGTTGATCGAAGAGGTAGAGGCTAGTGCCCAGTAGTGTCACGGTACCCGAGATATGAGACACGGACTGGTGCTGGAAACCCAACAAGCCAATCGCATTGACGGTTCCGGCCAGTAGTGCCAATAAAAATGCACCGTGCTCCACCCAGCGTGGTAGTTTTGAAATCACCGTGATCCCCCTTTTGTTAAGCAGGACATTATACGCGTCAGCCCAAAACTTGCAGCTGACTTATGTGGCCTCCTTATCTGGCCTCTTAGCAGAACGCGCATGGTGATTTCGTGGTGGCACAGAGCCGCAGGCGAAATTAATCGTGGATAGGCGTTTTGCCTCACTGACCCGCCTGTTACTATATGTTTGAAAATACGATGTGTTTGAAAATCACCCTCTTTGAAGAACTCTGTTGTGAAGTGATCATCATGAAAAAGCGCCGACTTCCCATTCCCCTTATTTTATTGATTCCGATTGTCCTGCTGGTGGTCGTTGCCGCAGCCGGTCTTTACCGCTTCAGTTTGTCTGATGAGGAGATTCGAGCGAAGTTTCCTCAGCCCACACCGACGCAAGATGCTCTCATGCAACAGGTTTTTGGCATTGCGACGCCCAATCCCTGGACGATTAAAGTTCCAGAAACCACCGCCTACAGCTTGCTTACCCGACGTCAAGACGCAAGAGCAATAGGCCAATATCAAGACGGTGAAGTACGCGGTGATATTTGGGTCGACACGCATCAATTGATCGAACTGGGAGAGGGCCGCTACGCCGCGCCGCTCATCGTATCCAATCAAGGTAGTGGTCTTTTTTACTATCTAGCCCTGTTTGAATATGATTCCACCCGCCAGAGAATGATCTCGCGTGATGCAGTGCTGCTGGGTGATCGAATCGTGGTGGAAGCGGTCGAGCGCAATCAGGATGTGATCGCCGTTACACTGCGAACTCGTGAGGAAGATCAACCTATGAGTGAGGAACCCAAAGTAACGCGCACTATAATGATGACTGTGACCGAACAAAATAGTTGGGCAATTCGACCATAATATTAATAGGGTTTTACATTGTTTTTGATGCAAACTGTTGCGCATATTTGTAAGCTAACAAGGATGAGATGGACATTTTAACGTCGTTAACGGAGTAAACTATGATCAACAAACGTTTTTTCAAAACCAAAGATGAAGTCGAAGTCACCTTCGAGTTGGATGCCGCAAACGCTGACCAATCGGTGGCACTGGTCGCAGATTTTCTTGATTGGCAACCGGTCGAAATGAAGAAAGTGGCGAAGTCGAAAAGCTTTAAATTTAAAACCCGACTACCCAAAGACCAACACTTCGAATTTCGTTATTTGGTCGACAACAGCAAGTGGGTCAATGACGCCAATGCAGACCAATACAAGCCGAATGGCTTTGGTGATGACAACGGCTTGCTATCGACCTATCAATAGAACTTTTAGGGTTTTAGCGACATCAACTGCAAAAAGGCGCGTAAGCGCCTTTTTCGATCCAATCTTTACATTAGAAAAGATGACTTTTAGTGGATAAATTCGTAATCTTACGGCTTCGTTATTTCTCTCTATAGGTAGCATTGTGCAAGCGAAAAGTCTGACATTACGCTTCAAAGAGCTCTCTAAGCGTAAAAAGATGGCCGTATTAAGTTTACCGATTTTTATCGCTGTGGCTTTGTCGTCTGCGCCGAATTCAGGTCGCTATCATCGCACTATTGAGCTTTCTCTCCCAGAATCCACACTGATGAATGACTGGCTCGCTGAACACGACGAGACGGTGGATATCCCAGATTACGAATACGTGATCCAATCAGGCGATAACCTAAGCACTATTTTTAATCAATTGGGCTTTGGTTATAGCGAGCTGATGCAGATCATGGAGACGGATTTAAACTATCTCGCTCTAGATACGCTGCGCCCCGGCAATACCTTGCGTTTTTGGCGTGATGAAAACCGTAAACTGGCGAAGATGGAGCTTGAGTTTAGCTTGGTCGAGCGTGCAGTTTACACCCGGTTGGATGATGGCAACTATGAGTACAGCGACGTCAAAATTCCAGGTGAATGGAAAGCCTTCCCAATGGTGGGCGAAATCAACGGCACCTTCTCGCAATCTGGCTACGCGCTTGGCCTCGGCAGTAGCGAAGTCGACCAGATTGTCAGCTTACTGAAAGATAAGATCAATTTTGCTCGTGACTTGCGAGCGGGCGATCGTTTCGAAGTGGTACAGTCTCGTCAATACGTCGGTGAAACGTTGACGGGTAATCGCGAGATACAAGCGGTTAAGATCCACAATCGTGGTCAAACCCTCTCGGCGTATTTGCACAGTGACGGCCAATACTATGATGCGAAAGGGGACAGCCTACAGCGTGCGTTCCAACGTAAGCCAGTCGGTGGCAACTATCGCTTAAGTTCGCATTTTAACCCTACTCGCCTGCATCCTGTTACCGGACGTGTTGCACCGCACAACGGCACGGACTGGGCAACCCCAACCGGTACTCCGATTGTCTCAACGGGCGATGGCGTTGTCGTCATGACACGTGACCACCCTTACGCAGGTAAATACGTGGTGATTGAACACGGCAGCCGCTACAAAACGCGTTATTTGCATCTAAGTAAAATCTTAGTTCGCAAAGGCCAAACGGTAAGTCGTGGGCAGCGAATTGGTTTATCTGGAGCGACGGGGCGGGTAACCGGCCCCCATATCCACTACGAACTCCTTGACCGCGGCCGCGCGGTGAATGCGATGAAAGCCAATATCCCGATGGCCAACTCGGTTCCAAAAGCAGAAATGGCGAGCTTCAAGGCGCGCAAAGCAGAGCTTGATGAGATGCTGCGTCAGCAAGAGATGGAGTGGGCCAGAGAAGGGGAATCTGCGCCAGCGAGTTGATGCGCTGGCGCTGGTTGTTTGTGATCAAGGAGCAGACGCGAGCAGTAATTACTTGGCGGGATAGATGCTAATTTCTACCCGTCGGTTACAGGTTCGCCCTTGTGCGGTGTCATTACTACAAATTGGCGTACTTTCGCCCATTCCAAGGGTTGATAAGCGGTTGGTCGCCACTTTCTGATACATCAAATAGGTTCTCACTGACTCCGCGCGTTTGAGTGAGAGACTTTGGTTGTAGGCTTCACTTCCTGTGCTGTCCGTGTGTCCTGCAATCATCAATACGGTATCTGGATATTCGACCAATATACGCGCGACGCCGTTGAGCGTGTTGTAGATCGATGCGTCCAACTGGTAGGAATCACTGGCGAAACCAATTCCGTTTTCCATCACAAGTTGGATTTGATCCTCTCCCACCCGTTTCACCTGAACCCCTGAATTGAGTAACTCTTCACGCAGCGCCGCTTCTTGCTGGTCAAAGTAATAACCCACTCCAGCACCCACCGCGCCGCCCGCTGCGGCCCCTGCCAGTGCACGTTGTCTGCGTTCTGTTGCGTTATCGCCTGTCGCTAGGCCGACGAGTGCGCCTGATACCGCGCCAATTAGGGCACCTTGAGTGGTTGCATTGGTTTCGGTTTCACCTGTGGTAGCGTTCTGACGCTGTGTGGCTTGGCACCCAGCGAGTAGAGTGCAGAGAGAGAGTAAAGTGAGGGATTTGTTCATCATAATAGCTCGATTCATCCTGTTTCAAGTGTGTGCTTACCTTAAAGGAACAGCGTCATTTTGTAAGTCTGACAAAACGATAACTTACTAAAAATTAACACTTAAGTGACGTATGGCGCTCGGTATCATAACCAAAAGCGCCGCCTTTGAAGGCGGCGCGAGAGGGGATAATTAAGTTGACTACGCAGCCTGTGCTACTGGTTTGGTTTAACCGTCCCCAGTTTTAGCCAAGTATCGATCACCGTGTCAGGGTTAAGAGAGACGGAGCTGATCCCTTGCTGCATTAGCCACTCGGCAAGGTCATCATGATCTGATGGCCCTTGACCACAGATCCCCACGTACTTGCCCGCTTTGGTTGCCGCGTCGATGGCCATTTTCAGCATGGCTTTGACCGCCGGATTTCTCTCATCAAACAGATGCGCGACATCGCCAGAATCACGGTCTAACCCGAGGGTTAACTGCGTCATGTCGTTAGAGCCAATCGAGAAACCATCAAAGTATTTTAAAAACTCGTCAGCGAGCACTGCGTTTGACGGCAGTTCGCACATCATGATCACTTTCAGCCCTTGATCGCCGCGTCGTAAATCGAACTTGGCGAGAAGATCGATCACCGAAGCAGCTTCGCTTGGTGTGCGAACAAAGGGGATCATGATCTCAACGTTCTTTAATCCCATTTCGTTGCGTACGCGCTTGATGGCTAAGGTTTCCAGCTCAAAACAGTCTTCGAATACTGGAGAGATATAGCGCGAGGCGCCGCGGAAACCGAGCATGGGGTTCTCTTCATGAGGCTCATAACTTTGGCCGCCGATGAGGTTGCTGTACTCGTTCGACTTAAAATCCGACATGCGCACAATGACGCGCTTGGGCCAAAACGCTGCCGCTATGGTGGCAATCCCTTCGGTCAGTTTGCTGACGTAAAAGTCGATAGGGTCGTGATAGCCGCGGATACGTTGGCGGATCTGAGTTTTGAGCGCGTCGCTTTGCTGGTCAAAATTGAGCAATGCTTTCGGGTGGATGCCAATCATTTTATTGATGATGAACTCCAATCGCGCAAGACCAACGCCCTCATTGGGGATTTGGGCAAAGTCGAAAGCGCGATCTGGGTTACCGACGTTCATCATCACTTTGGTTGGCAAAAGAGGGAGCTCATCGACCGAAGAGCGTTTGATCTCAAACGTCAGCTCGCCTTCATAGACATAACCTGATTCGCCTTCTGCGCACGAGAC
The DNA here is from genome assembly GCF_059833955.1 of Vibrio sp. R15-SG3-ISO1A. Taxonomy (NCBI): domain Bacteria; kingdom Pseudomonadati; phylum Pseudomonadota; class Gammaproteobacteria; order Vibrionales; family Vibrionaceae; genus Vibrio; species Vibrio sp. R15-SG3-ISO1A. Next base: position 7,773 of record NZ_JCBDGH010000036.1, on the reverse strand, counting down.
GGTGACCGGCTGCCCACTGCAAAGGCGCTCCGTGGCGTCGCCGCAGCCAACGATGGCAGGAATGCCAAGCTCTCTCGCAATGATGGCCGCATGGCAAGTTCGCCCACCACGGTTGGTGACGATGGCTGAGGCTTTTTTCATCACCGGCTCCCAATCGGGGTCGGTCATGTCGGTAACCAGCACGTCGCCTTCTTGGACTAAGCTCATTTCATCCAGTGAGTCGACAAGACGCACAGGACCTTGGCCGATACGTTGCCCAATCGCGCGTCCTTCGACCAGCACGTTTGCTTTGTCGTTAAGCTCATAGCGCTCAATGACGTTTTGTTCATTCTGAGAGCAGACTGTTTCTGGCCTCGCTTGGACGATATAGAGTTTGCCATCAATGCCGTCTTTGGCCCATTCAATGTCCATCGGGCGTTGATAATGACGCTCGATGATCATCGCTTGTTGGGCAAGCTGTTTGATTTCTTCATCGGTCAGAGAAAACTGTTCCCGTTCCTTCTCGTTGGTATCGATAATCTCGACTTGTTTGCCAATCGTGGTGTCATTGGCGTAGATCATCTTGATCAGTTTAGAGCCGAAGGTTTTCTTCACAATCGGTTGGTGACCGGCTTCGAGAAGCGGTTTATGGACGTAGAATTCGTCTGGGTTTACCGCCCCTTGAACCACCATTTCTCCCAGCCCCCACGCAGAGGTGATGAACACCACTTGGTCAAAGCCCGATTCTGTATCTAAGGTAAACATGACGCCGGAGGCCGCTTTGTCGGACCGCACCATGCGCTGGATCCCTGCAGAAAGGGCGATGCCGCGGTGATCAAAGCCTTGGTGCACACGATAAGAGATCGCGCGGTCATTAAAGAGCGAGGCATAGACGTGCTTGGTCGCTTCGAGTACTCCTTCTACACCGGTGATATTGAGGAAGGTCTCTTGCTGTCCGGCAAAGGAGGCGTCGGGAAGATCTTCGGCAGTGGCAGAAGAGCGCACTGCGACGGAAAGCTCGGGGTTACCGTCGACCAATTGCAGATAATGCTCACGAATATCGGCTTCGAGGTCGGCGGGGAATGGGGCATCAAGCACCCATTTTCGTATGGTGGCGCCGGTTTGGCGTAGGGCTTCAACATCGTCGACGTTCAGGTCATCGAGCAGTTGGTGAATTCGATCATCTAGGCCTTCAAAGTCGAGGAAGCGGTTAAACGCATAAGAGGTGGTGGCAAAGCCGTTGGGGACGCTCACGCCCGCATTGGCTAGGTTGGACACCATCTCTCCGAGGGACGCATTTTTACCGCCGACTTTGTCGACATCATCCATGGATAGACCATTAAACCAGAGGGTGTTCTTTTGCATGTCTTTCTCCAGAAACATTGCAGCTTGTAGGGACTTAAAGCAAACGATTACGTATCAACTTAAAAAAGGCGAACCAATTTAAAAAGCTGTGGGGGACGTAATAGTCAGCAGGGTTTTATTATCGATATTATGAATGTCATCCTACTCAACATTATTTTAGCTATTCAACAAACCATGCAAATTGATAGTCAAAGTCGTGATGTATTCTATGTTTCTGATGGCACGGCACTCACGTGCGAGACATTAGGACATGTCGTTTTGGGGCAGTTCTCTTTTCACGCGAATGAAAAGACCTTTCCGTTCGTGGAAAGTGAAGAGAAATTGGCGGCGCTGGTTAAAGAGATTGACGCCTCGTATCGTACCCACGGTGTTAAGCCGCTGGTGTTTTTCTCTATGGTGATTGGTGAACTGAGGGCCAAGTTATTGCAGGCTCCAGCGCATTGCTACGATGTACTGGAAAGCTTGGTACAAAAAGTCCAAGACGATATTCAGATGGAGGCGAAACCCAAGTTGCAACGTTCGCGCAGTGTCAGTAAAGATTCACATCGCTATTTTGACCGCATTGCCGCCATTGAATACACACTTGCACATGATGATGGCATTACTCTCAAAGGCTTGGATGAGGCGGACATCATTTTATTGGGCGTGTCGCGCAGCGGTAAAACACCGACGAGTCTCTACATGGCGATGCAGTTTGGTTTGCGGGTCGTGAACTACCCGTTTATCGAGCAAGATATTCAGCGTTTGAGGTTGTTGCCGGAGTTTGAAGTGGTGCGACACAAATTGTTCGGCCTCACTATCGATTCTGAGCGCCTAACGCAGATTCGCCAGAACCGACTGGCTGACAGCGATTACGCCAGTAGTCAGCAGTGCCAACAAGAGCTTGAACATGTCGAAGCACTGTTTCGCCGTGAGGCGATTCCCTACATCAACACCACCTCGTTATCCGTAGAGGAAATTTGCGCGCGCGTATTGGAGCGCGCCGGCTTAAGACGGCGTCTGCTCTCCTAAGGTTTACGCAGCGGGCATTACCATGGGGAAGTCCAACGAGGGATGGCGATTGACTAATGCTCGGTAGCCGTAAACCTGCTCGATGAGACTTGGCGTTAACGCTTGCCAAGGTTTGGCGTCACAAGCAATTTTTCCCTGATGCAGAATCACAAGTCGATCGGCGTATTGCGCCGCGAGGTTGAGGTCGTGCAGCACGACGACGGCGGCGGTATGGTGTTCATCGGCTAATTGGCGTGCAATTCGCAGTGTGTTGTGCTGATGGGCCAGATCCAGTGCGGAGGTCGGTTCGTCGAGCATGAGGATTTTCTTCTCAGCGGACTGATCGAGTTGGACTAACACTCGCGCGAGATGCACGCGCTGTTTCTCTCCGCCAGACAGGGATGGGTACAGGCGTTCACTCAGGTGGCTGACATCGGTGAGCGACATGTACTTAGCCGCTACCGCTTGGGTCTGTTTGTGCGCCAAGTTGAGCGGTATCGCCCCAAGCTCCACCACTTCATGGGCAAGAAACGGAAAACTCAGGGTGCTGTGCTGAGGAAGCATGCCTAAGTGTCTGGCCAGTTCATCATTTGGCCATTGGTTTGCTGCGCGGCCAAAATAGCGAATATCGTGACGTGAAGGGATCTCCTGACACAATAATTTCAGCAAGGTACTTTTCCCCGCGCCGTTTGGCCCGAGCAGCGCAGTCACTTCTCCGGCGTGAATATCAAGGTCGATGTTATCCAGTACACAGCGCTGACCAAAGTGCATCGACAGACCTTGAGCGGAGATGGCTGGAGCGTCCATTACAAAATCTTCCCTTTTTGTTGAAACAGCAGATAGATGAAAAACGGTGCGCCAATGATCGCCGTGACGATGCCTACAGGCAGTTCAGCAGGGGCGACCGCAACACGAGAAAACATATCGGCAAAGGTGAGCAGCAGTGCGCCCATCAGTGCAGAAATGGGCAGCAGGCTGCGGTGGTCTGGTCCGGTCAACATGCGTCCTAAATGGGGAATCACTAAGCCAATAAAGCCGATCATCCCTGAGACGCTCACCGTGACCCCAACGCCAACGGCGGTCAGCAGAATCAACTGACGTTTGAGACGCTGAACGGCGATACCAAGATGCGCCGCCTCCGCTTCGCCAAGCAAGAGAGCATTGAGGGCCATCGCCCGTCGATAAAAGCAAGCGCTAAGAATCAGCAAGGTGACGCTACAGAGCGCAAGGCTTGTCAGGTTGGCGCCCGCCAGTGAGCCCATCGACCAGAGCGACAGGTCGCGCAACATTTGATCGTCCGCGATGAAATTCATATAGCCAATGCCTGCCCCAGAAAGGGCACTGATCGCTACCCCTGCTAGCAGCATGATGGTGACAGACGTCCCCAGCTTACTGGTGCCCAATTTGTAGACCAGGACGGTGGTTAACGCGCCGCCCAAAAAAGCAAACATGGGCAGTGCGGCGATGTTCATCAAGGTTGGGTATTCGGCGAACACATCGGCAAACATCACAATGGCGATCGCTGCCCCCAAGGAGGCCCCAGCAGAGACACCAATGATCCCCGGTTCGGCCAGTGGGTTGCGAAACAGCCCCTGCATCACCGTGCCGCACAGGGCTAAAATCGCGCCGACTAACATACACAATAGGGTACGCGGAAAGCGAATTTCATGGATCACCAAATGCACGTGCGGTGCCAGTTGCTCCGATTTAAGCAACAAGCTCTGTACACTCTCGATAAATCCAATATTCATTGGCCCAACGGTGATTGAGCTGATCGCTGTGATAAGCAGCAAGACAGCAAAAAGACCGAGCGTAATGGGTAGCGGGCATTTTTTTAGAATCATAGGTTTAAAATCATAGCTTTAGAATCATAGGTTTAGAGTCAAAGGTTTAAATTCATAGCGTTAAAGTCACAATCCAGTCTTGTATGTTGCCAGTCTGGGGCTTGTCGCTTGCGTGGCGGGTTACAGCAGCAACGCGCTGATGCGCTCCGCTTCAGCCAAACTTTTCAGCCCCAATCCACCGACTAAAGCATGACCATCAATTTGGATGAAGGCTTTGTTTTGACCCGCAGGTGTGGCGGCGAGCATCGGCAATTTTTTTAATATCTCATCCGCACCGCCCAAGCTTTGGTAGCTGCGGCCACTGACGAGGATAATGTCGGGTTGCATCTCGACCATCGCCTCACTCGATAGCGGTTTGTAGGAAGAAAGTGTCGAAGCGGCAGGGTTAATGCCGCCCGCAAGTTCAATAATCGCGTTAGGCGTGGTATCTGCCCCAGCGACGTTGGCGGGGCGACCTTCATGTATCAACAAAAACAGCACTTTTTTCGGCGTCGCGATCTGCTGACGGCGCTGCTCTAAATTGGCCAGTTGACGCTCGACATTCTGCTTGAGTTGCGCAGCATGCTCGCTAGAATCCGTCAGCGCGGCAATCTCATCAATGCGCTCAAGTAGACCTTCGGCGGTCGGTTTGGTGTTGACAATATCCACCGCGACGCCCGCTGATTTAAGCTGAGCGAGCGCAGACGCGGGGCCCATTTCATCGGAGCCAATGAGTCGATTCGGGCCTAAAGCCAATAGCCCTTCTGATGACAGTTGGCGATGATAGCCAATTTTGGGCAGTGCGAATCCCTCTGGCAGCTCACTGGTGACATCTACCGCAACGAGACTTTGCTGCTGGTCTAGCGCAATCAATAGCTCAGTAACGGCGCTGCCGGCGCTTATGATGCGCTCGCTTGCCATCGCATGGTGAGAGAAGGCGGTGAGCGAGAGCGCACACAGTGACACCGCCGCAGTTAGGCGGCCGATCGTGCGTCCCCATCTTGCTTTTGAGAAAGTTCGTGCAGCACGCGCTGTCTGGCTAGGGTGCTGAGATAACTTAGTACGTTCAGAGAATATAATACGTTGAGTCATAAACAAGGTTTGCCTTAAATTAATTGGGCTGCTCAGTCAGCAGCTGCGTGGCTTGAATGCCGTTTTCTTGTAAGTAGGCCAGCAGTTTGACCAAATGCTGAACGTCGGCGGTTTTCTCTGCGCCGATAACGATCGGTTGCGGGTTCGATTGGTGTTGCTCGAGCAAAGCGAGCGTAAAGTTGTGCCAATCGAGATAGGTTTGGCCGTCTATCGCCCAATGCGGCGCCGCATCGAGAATGTTGATGGTCAGAGAGCGCTTATCCACCGTAGACACCTGATTCGAGTCGGTGGTGGGCAGATCCACTTCCAATGAATCAAGTTTTACCGCCGCGGTCAGCAACAAAAACACCATCACGATGAAGATGATGTCGAGCAGTGGTGTGAGATCCGGTGTCAGCCCAAATCGTGATTCATTGTGGGGTAACTTGATCATGCGTTCACTCGCTTTTCTCGGATGGGGTGAACATGCTCATCAGCGTTTTTGGTCACGGTCATCGGCGGTGTATTGGCTTGCACGCTGACCCCTTCCAACCATAAATTGACGTAATTTAATGTGTGCTCGAGCTTGGCGGTAACGCGGTCAGCCCACAACCCCAGCAACTGCGCGCCAGCGATGGCGGGCAGCGCGATCAAAAGCCCTGCAGCGGTGGTACGCATGGCGAGGCCAAGGCCGTCAGCCAGATCATTGGGCGTGATGTTACCCGAAGAGGCCGCCACGCCTTTAAACATCTCAATCAGCCCAAGCACGGTGCCGAGCAATCCGATCAACGGGCTGATGACGCCGATCAAGGTCAATAGGCGCAACCCAGAATTGAGCTGGTGGCGTTTTTCTTGTAACCACATCCCGGCCACATCTTCTCGAAGTGACTTTGCAAAGGAGTGATGGGCTAAGACCATGGCCACACCCTTAAAAAGCAGCGGGCGACGTGGTGACCAACGTTTTGCAAGTTGCTCAATGGCTTGATTATCCGTCGGGCTCAGTTGGTTGAGTTCTCGTGATACGGCACGCTTGCCAACACCGGTGCTGACCAGAACTTGGAACAAGCGTTCGAGGATGATCATGACCGTCAGTGCAGAGCAGAAAATCAAGGGCCAAGCCATAAGGCCCAGTTGTTGCTGTATTTGTTCAATGTGTTCCATTATCGATCCAACTTAAAACGAACGGGAATATGCACGCGATGGGCCATGGAGTGCCCATTCACCGTGTGAGGAGAAAACTGCCACTGCTTAATCGCATCCAACGCGGATTTATCGAGCAAGGTGGCTCCGGATGAGCTGATAAGCACCTGTTTGACTTGATTTCCTTCATCGTCGAGCCAGATTTCATACAAAGCGACGCCTTCCAACCCCCGTTTTCTCGCCAGTCTTGGGTAGTGAGGCGCGGTTGGGCGACTCAAGAAAGAGGGCTTCTCGACCAAGATGGGCTGTGCGCTGGCGCCTTGATTGGCTTTTTGTGGGACCTTTGCGGTGTCCGTTGGGGCAGGCTCAGCCGGTGTTGCTTCTATTGGCTTGGCGTTGGCAGGCGCTGCTTGAGTATTGGTCACCTTGGTGTTTTTTTTCGGCTTAGGCGCCGCCTTTTTTGGGGGCGTTTTCGCCACGACTGGTTTCGTCGTTTCTTGTTTGGCGACCACCTTTTTGATTGGGTCTTTGCTGACCGGCTTTTTCACTATTGTTTTTTCTGGTCTAACCGCAGCTTTGTCTGGTCTAACTGAAGCTTTGTCCGGTTTCACAATAGCTTTGTCTGTCTTCACCGCAGATTTATCTGGCGTGGGCATCGGTGTCGGGATCGGCTCGGCAATAGCTGCCGCTTCGATCGGTGCAGGTTCCGGTTTCACGGGCAGGTCGGCCTCTGGCGAGACACTAGGCGCTGGAACTGCCGCTGCTTTAAAGTTAATTGAGACACTCTGAGACTGCGTTCCCGCGGGCATCGCAAATACTTTCGCTTCATGAGCGACGAGTAATATGGCCCCGTGAACCGCTAGTGAGAGCGTTCCTGCGATAGTGTAGCGTTTGACATTCACGGTGATTTCTCTTGTCCGACATCAACAAATTGCCAAGATTATTACTTACAATGCAAATAAGATCAATTATCAATTGCATTATCATTAGCGTGGAATTATGATCTCGTCCAGTTTTTAAGATTTTGGCGCGAAGCAAGAGCTGACAAGCGCTAAGCGAGTAAATAGCATGTTGGATATCCATCAATTTGATGAATCAGTACTCGGTAAAGAAACCTCTGATCCGTTGCATTTTGCCTTCGCGGATAAAACCTCAAGACTTGGCACAAGCGGCGATCAAGGTTCTACAATTTTATTATCAACCCGCCTCAATGAGCCCTCATCATGTCGGTTCATCGCTTAGAAATGGAACGTTTATGGATTCAGTAATGACAAAGACCCAACAGCCAGACACGCTTGCTCAGCAAGTCGCAGCGCTATTAGACAGTGACCCAACATTGTTGCCTGCTGCCATCGCAGAGCAGTTAGGAGTCAGTGAGTATGACGTGGTGGCCGCTTTGCCGACG
>NZ_JCBDGH010000035.1:0-21054 GCF_059833955.1 Vibrio sp. R15-SG3-ISO1A | reverse complement strand
TACCGACCATTCCCGAGCAATGGCAAACCACGTTTGAGCACGAAGCCAACGTCATGGAGGCGTTTGTGGAGGGCTTGCCCAAGGTAGCACGGTTGTTGGCTCATATTCCCACTTACATGATTTTCGACGACCACGATGTCACCGATGATTGGAATTTAACCGTCGGCTGGGAATATCAGGTCTATCAGCACCCCTTTTCCAAACGGATTATTGGCAACGCGCTGATCGGCTACTGGTTGTGTCAGGGTTGGGGCAATGAGCCCGACCATTTTGACGCCGAGTTTATCAGTCTAGCGCAGCGCTATTTTGAAGATCCCGTCCCCCAGAATCACGATGCTTTTATCGCGCATTTGCTCAGTTTTGAGCAGTGGCATTACACCATTGACACCTCGCCAAAGGTGGTGGTGCTCGATACCCGTACCCGCCGCTGGCGCTCGGAATCTAGGATGAACAAACCGTCAGGTTTGATGGATTGGGAAGCGTTGATGGAACTGCAACAAGCCTTGCTCCATCAAGAAAAAGTGATCATCGTTTCTCCTGCGCCTATGTTTGGCGTCAAATTTATCGAAACGCTGCAACGCATTGTTACTATGTTAGGTAAACCTTTGATGGTGGATGCGGAAAACTGGATGGCGCACCCGGGCAGTGCCAACACCTTACTGAGTATTTTCACCCATACCCAGACGCCGACCAACTTTGTTATTCTCTCTGGCGATGTGCACTACTCTTTCGCTTATGACATAGAGTTGCGCTTTCGTAAAAATAGCCCACACCTTTACCAGTTCACCTGCAGTGGCTTTAAGAGCCAGTTCCCAGAGCCCTTATTGGCGATCTGCGATCACGCTGACAGACTGCTCTATTCACCGCGCTCGCCACTCAACTGGTTTACCAAACGTAAGCGTTTGAAGGTTCGTAAACGTGATCCTGATTGCCAGGGACTGCGCAGACTGATTAATGCGAGCGCGATTGGCGAGCTCCACCTCGATGAAAAAGGTGCCCCCAAATCGATCGAAATTTTGACATCTGAAGGCAAGCGCATCGCTTTTCCACCCATAAAGCCATCCCGTTAATGACCCGACTTCATCCACTAGGTGCTCTTAGGTGGCGTTAAGTAAGGATTGTGTAAAGAGGCTTGTGATCGCCGTCAATCATCACTATGTATATATCATATCGAATGTATTGAGGTCACAACGATGATGAATGCGCTAGCTAAACTCTTTAAGCAATTGGTGGAAGGCAAAGACTTAGGAGAGCAATCAAGCCAAGATCCGCATCTGGCGATCGCCTGTTTGCTGTCCGAAGTGGCCGGTGCCGATCACCAAGTGAGCGAGGAAGAGGCCCAAGCCAAACAGCAATTGCTGTCGCGTCTAGTCGGGATTGATCACCAACAAGCAACCCACCTCCTATCCCGAGCAAAAGAGACGACGCAGCACTCTGCCTCGCTGTATGATTTTACTTCCCAACTTCGTTCACTCAGCCAAGAGACGCGTTTTGAGTTGATTCAAGCCATGTGGCAAGTCGCACACGCCGACGGCAACATCGACCCACTTGAAGACGCCGTGATCAGAAAAACCGCTGAACTCTTGTATGTGGATCACAGCGAGTTTATCCGCGCCAAATTATCGGTCATCGAGGACAATGACGGCAAATAACCTAGCGGCTCGTTTTTAATCCACAAAGTCACGGCGCTGGATATCGTATTGCGTCATTTTGTTGTTAAGTGTGCGTCGTGGCAGTTCCAATTCGTCCATCACTGCTTGCACGTTACCTTTATGGCGTTTAAACGCTTGAACAATCACCTGCCGTTCAAAGCTGTGCACGCGATCCGCGAGGTTGTTTGAGCTCAGGCTCGGCGTTAGCGGCTCCGTCCCCAGTACGCTGGCCAAATTGACGCCCTGGCCGATACCCAATACATACCGCTCGGCACTGTTTTTCAACTGTCGCACATTGCCGGGCCACTCTTGTTCACACAGTAGCAAACTCTCCTGGTCGCTGAGTGGTTGATAATCACGTTGGTATTGCATCGCGGCTTTGCGTGCAAAAAATTCGAACAAGAGCGGAATGTCTTCACGGCGATCGGCCAAATCTGGCAAATGCAGTTCCATGACATTGAATCGGTAATAGAGGTCCTCACGAAACTCGCCCCGCTCAGACGCCTGCTTGAGATCGACTTTAGTCGCCGCGATCACCCACAAATCCAATGCGATCTCTTGGTTAGAACCGACTCTTTCCACTTTCCTCTCTTGCAACACACGCAGCAGCTTAATTTGAAAACTGATCGGCATACTCTCTATTTCATCAAGAAACAGCGTCCCTTTGTTCGAGTGCTCAATTTTCCCGATGCGCTTAGACTGAGCGCCGGTAAACGCGCCCTTCTCATGGCCAAACAGCTCACTTTCAAACAAATTGTCCGGTATGGCGCCGCAGTTGACCGCCACAAAGGGATGATCACGCCGTGCGCTCACCTCATGTAAACATCGCGCCACCAGCTCTTTACCGGTCCCGGTCGAGCCATTGATCACTGTATCCACGGGAGTTTGCCCGAGCATTAAGATCTGCTGACGAAGGGCATTCATTACTGGCGACTCGCCAATCATTCTGCTTTCAAGCGTGGGGCGCTGACTGAGTAAACGCTGCAAGTTCCGGTTTTCCAACACAAGCCGCCGCTTCTCGCCTGCGCGCTGAATTCTGTCGATCAACAAATCTGGCTCTACCGGTTTTTCAATGAAGTCATACACACCACCGCGCATCGCGTCGACCGCCATTTTCACATCCCCGTGCGCCGTTACCAGCAGCACCGGAATATCACTGTCGATGGTTTGTACTGCCTTGGCAAATGCTAGACCATCCATTTTTGGCATTCGGATGTCAGACACCACCACATAATGGCTTTGAGCATCAATGGTAGCCAAGGCGCTCTGCGCATCGGCGAAATCTCGCACGGTCAATCCGGCCAGCTGCAACCACTGTTTGGTCGCTCGGCGGATTGCACTTTCATCATCAACCAAGATGACTTCGGGCGGCAAAGAGTGACCAAGCGTCGCCAACTCGTCTGACGGGGGAAAAGAGTGTGTCATGAGGAACTCCTTAATTCTGTTTCAGGCGATTCGGCGCACTGGAGTTTCAACTGAAACTCGCAGCCCTTGTCGGCAGCAATCACCTCCAACTGCCCACCAAACTCTTCGACAATCGTGCGTGAGACGGAGAGCCCTAAACCCACCCCCTTCCCTTCCGGTTTGGTGGTAAAAAATGGCTCAAACAGACTCGCCAAGTGTTCCGCCGCGATGCCGGCGCCATTGTCGGTCACCGAGAGCAACACCTCGCTGCCCTGCTGCCAAGCGCAAATCTGAATCTTACCGAGATCTCGATGCCCGTTTGCGTCGCCTTCTTTTGCGGCATTGGCGTCTTCAGCAATCGCATCGGCGGCATTGCGCAGCAGATTCACTAAAACTTGCTCCAACTTGATCTCCTCCGCGCGCACAAGCAGCGGTGATTCGGGCGGCTGCCAATCGAGTACAATCCGATGTTTGTCTAACCTAGGTTGAACCACCACCAGCGCGTTGCGCACTGACTGCGCGATATCAACGGGCGATAGCGCGCTGACCGACTTGCTGGCAAAGTGCTTCAAGCGTGAGATGATTTTCGTCACGCGGCGTATAAGGTGGTCGATCTCGTCAAGATTCTCTTGCGCCATCTCATAGCCACCGCGCTCAACCAATAATTGGGTACTGGCTAAATAGGTCAACGTGGCTTGCAATGGCTGACTGATTTCGTGCACCAACTCCGCAGACAGTTGACCCAACGCGGCCAATTTTTCTGCCTGAATCAACTCTTCGTTGGTTTGGCGCAAGATGTTTTCCGTACGGATACGCTCTTCGATCTCTCGTTTGAGTTGCGAGTTACTCTGCCTGAGGGCGTTGGTGCGCTGCGCCACCCTCCATTCGAGCTGCTGCTGATGGCGAAAACGGCTCATCAAATAGAGCGCCACCAGCGCGAACACCGTCGCTAGCAAGGCGGAGACGATCATCGCGTTGTATTTGCTTTGGGTAAGGTCTTGCAGATCGCTGAGGTAGACCAATCGCCATCCGAGCGCACGAATATCGCGTTGATGGAGAACGTAGCGTGTCGCGACGCCATCCTCGCCGCGAAGATCCAACACCGTTTTTCCTTGTGGTGAGCTGGGCAAAGCCGTATAGCTCAGCGGTTCAATCGGGTGATTGGCGTACTTTTGTGCTTGGCGTAATGCCTCTCGGACTTGGTCAGAAATCGCGCCCAAGGTGCGGTATCGCCAATGCGGCTGACTGGCCAAAAAGATCACACCGTCAGCATCACTGACCCAAACCCCTTCGCCACCTGCACGCCAACTCGCTTCTAATTGAGACATGTCCACTTTGAGGACAGTGACACCAACAATCTGGTTTTCGACGCGAACAGGACGAGAGAGAAACAGACCCGGTTCACCTGTGGTCACGCCAATGGCAAAAAATCGACCATTGCGGCCCGTCATCGCCTCGGTAAAGTAAGGGCGAAAGTGGTAATCATGGCCGACAAAGCTGCCCTCTTGGTTCCAGTTGCTACTGGCAAGGACTCGCCCTGATTTGTCCATTAGATACAGTGCATCCGCACCCGATTCACTTTGCCACTGAGCCAGTTTTTGGTTCACTTCGTCAATCAGCCGCGTTTTCTCTGGCGTTGCCAGTAGCCGCTGCACTTCATCATCTTGCGCGGCAATAAACGGAAGATAGTGAAAGCGTTGATACTCAGCCTCAACGGTCGAGGCGTAGAGGTTCAGCCTCTCTTCACCGACGGTATCAAGCTGCGCAAAATGTCGTGTCTCAATACTCTCGATCCATAACCGCGCCATAACAATAGCCAGTACCGTTGCAATCACCACGATCCAGACCGTGACTTTTCTACTGCTCTCGAGGTGCAGCGCCCACCACGCCGGTTTACTGACCATGATTTCCCTTATCTGTTGTACGACGACGATTGTGCCTTTCACTGAGCTTGAGCAATTCAAAAGCCGCGCCAGCCTGCGCTCTCTGCCACTTAGCAACAAGCCTGATGGACGCGCGACGGTGCGACTCTTAATAGGCACCCAAATAGCACTCTCTGCCATCGGCCAAATTTGGCGCATCCAATGACTCAGCTCCCACAAGGATGAGCCAAATTTGGCCGATTTTCTTGTTGCTGCGTCTAAATTGCGCCGTTCATCACGCCAAGTCGGCTCGCTCAGCCCTTTCATCACCGGGCGGGGCGCAAACAGTTAACATTATCACAACAAGTTGGCAAACCCCTTGCTATACCCAATGGGTCACAACAAAAAACGGAGCGCCGTGTTAAGCAGGCTAAACCTGTCGCGCCCACCTTTACCCTACACGACTGGTGACCAGTCAAATCAATACAACAAGGATGAAAGAATGAAAACTCTCAACGCCACGTTAATCACCGCCCTCGCATTAAGTGGGTTTGTCGCAACGGAAGTGAGTGCAGCTACCGAGTGGAACGTCTCTCTGTGGGGCAAACGCCGCGCTTTTACCGAAAACGTCGAAAAGCTGGCTGAGCTGGTCGAGGCGAAAACCAACGGCGAGTTCAAGCTCAATATTTCTTACGGTGGCTTATCAAAAGCAAGAGAAAATCTCGATGGCATCTCTTTTGGCGCGTTTGAAATGGCGCAGTTTTGTGCCTTCTACCACGCAGACAAAAACCCCACCATCACGGTGGCAGAGTTACCCTTCTCTCAAGATGTATCGCTTGGCCGCGTGAGCGAAATCTACATGGAACTGTTCAAGCATCCGGCCGTGGTTAAGGACCTCGCTCGCTGGAATGCGACGCTCCTTATGCCTACACCAATGCCGCAATACAACATCGTCAGTAAAGGGGATCCGCTGACGTCACTGGAAGACTTTGACGGTCTACGTGTCCGCGGCCCGGGCGGTATCATGGGTGTGCTGAGTAAACTGGGCGCGATCAAAACCGGTGTTCCGTTTGCCGAAGTTCGTCAGTCCATGGACTCCAATGTTATCGATGCGGCTTCATTTGCGCCGCACGCGCATCTCGCCACCAACTCCTACAAAGTGGCGACGTGGGGCACCACCAACCTCAACTTAGGTTCTGCTAACTGTCCTGTGGTGGTCAACACCGAAGCGCTAGAGATGCTCAAACCCAGTCACCGTGAAGCGCTGCTTGGCTCTGTGGATGAAGCGCTCGATTTCTACGTTCAAAACTACGAACAGAACACCACCGCAAAATACGAAGCCGCAGTTAAAGCGCAAGGTTTGACCATGGTGACGTTCAACGCCGAACAAACCGAGCAGTTGAACACGCTCTCTGAGTCCGTACGTCAAGAGTGGGTGGCGCAGTACAAAGATCAGTTTGACTCTCAAGCGGTCCTTGATTTCACCGCTGGGTTATTCGCACAAAAGTAACTGAACATTAAGCTCGTTGGGCTCAATCTGAGCCCAACGTTTCCTGCTTCACCTTGATTTTATTTTGATGACGTTAATCACTTTTCGATGAATGTCTGAGACAAAAGGAGGCCGAAATGTCGGCTGCTGCGTCCGTACGAGAAGATCACTCTCTGCTCAGTCGAGTGGATCGCTGGTTCTTCCGTTTTGAATCGCTACTGAACTTACTCGGTGGCATCACCATATTTTTATTGGTTTTTCTTGCCACCGTGAACATCTTGGGCCGTTGGCTGTTTAGTGCCCCTATCAGCGGTTATGTGGATTGGGTGGAACAAGCGATGGCGTTTATAGCCTTTCTTGGCATTGCCTACACTCAGCGAATGGGTGGCCACATTCGCATGGATATTGTTGTCGGCCAGTTTCGCGGTCGATGGCTGTGGTTTACTGAACTGCTGACGACCGCGCTGATGCTGTTGGTCACTTTCGTACTGATCTACGGCTCTTACCTGCATTTCTGGCGCGCTTACTCGATTGGCGACTCCTCACTCGACATCAATCTCCCCACGTGGCCAGCCAAATTAGTCGTCACTGCGGCGCTGTCGATTCTCGCCTTGCGTCTCTGTTTACAACTCTGGGGGTATGCACGTGCGCTAAGGCAAGGCGGCGACTCGCCAGTAGCCGTGCCTTTGATTGAGTCCGCTGCGGAAGTGGCGGCAAAAGAAGCTGAAAGTGTCAGCGGTCACGACAACTAGGAGCCTTATCTTGTCTGATTTATTTACTACGATGGGCAACATGGACAGTATCGAAATCGGTCTGTGGGTGTCCGGAGCCATGCTCCTGTTTGTTCTTCTCGGTGTGCGCGTCGCCTTTGCCGCTGCGATTGCGGGGTTTTTAGGTCTGGTTTGGATCTTCAGTGCCAAACTGGGTTTTGAGCGCGGCTTTATGGTTGCGATCAAAATGGCTGGCACCATCCCTCACTCTAAAGTGTCATCGCTGGCGCTCTCATTGATCCCTACCTTTATTCTGATCGGTTTTCTCGCGTATCACGCAGGTCTCACCAAATCACTATTTGAGGCAGCGAAGCGCTGGGTGGGTTGGCTCCCCGGCGGCATGGGGGTAGCGACGGTTTTCTCTACCGCAGGTTTTGCTGCGGTGTCCGGAGCATCTGTGGCTACCTCTGCGGTGTTTGCGCGTATCGCGGTCCCTGAAATGCTCAAACTCGGCTACGACAAGCGCTTTGCTGCAGGCGTGGTCGCTGCAGGTGGCACACTCGCTTCCTTGATCCCCCCTTCGGCTATTTTGGTGATTTACGCCATCATTGTTGAGCAAGATGTCGGCGCGCTGCTGATGGCGGGCTTTATTCCCGGATTAGTCTCGGCACTCATCTATGGCGGCTTAGTCATCTTCCTTGCGATGACGCGCAAAAACTTCGGTCCACCAGTGCGCGGCTACACTTGGAAACAGCGCATGGAGTCACTGCCTGCGGCTGCACCTATCTTCTTTGTTGTCGCCATCATCATGATCTGTATCTATGGTGGTGTGGGTACGCCCACCGAAGCAGGCGCGCTTGGCGCGACCGCCATTCTGTTTGTCGCACTCTATCACGGCAGTCGCTGGCAAGAGCTGAAAAGCTCAATGATGGAGACCGCGAAACTGTCGGCGATGATCTTTGCCATCATTTGGGGCGTGTTGATTTACGTGCGTTTTCTTGGCTTTGCCGATTTGCCGAGCGCCTTCTCAGACTGGATTGTCAGCCTTGAACAAAGCCCGATGCTGACACTGCTGCTGATCCTCTGCGCCTACGCCGTCCTTGGCATGTTTATGGACGCCATCGGCATGCTGCTGCTGACGTTACCTGTGGTCTATCCTGCCATTATTGCCTTAAACGGCGGAATGGATGTCGCCGCAGCAGACTCCGCCTTTGGTGTGTCTGGCATTGGCTGCGCAATCTGGTTTGGCATTATCGTGGTGAAAATGGCAGAGCTGTGTCTCATTACTCCGCCGATTGGCTTGAACTGCTTTGTGGTGGCTGGCGTGCGCCCCGAGTGCTCAGTACAAGATGTCTTTCGCGGATGTACGCCATTTTTTGTCGCCGATGTCATTACCATCGCGGTCTTGATCGCCTTCCCGAGCATCGTTCTTTGGTTACCGGAGTTGATTGGCTACGCGTAATCAACGCAAACAGGGAGCCTCGGCTCCCTGTTTGTTTCTCTCTATCGAATTGAATCTCGACACACGCTCAATCTCGCTCTCTAGAGCATGGTCAACGCCAATTTGGCAAGGTTGTAGGCATCGACATAGCCTGAGTGCTGGCGCCCTTCCCAGTCAATGCCTTGACTTTCTTGCGCCGCGCGATGCCCAATACGTTTGTCTTTCAGGCGATGCTGAATTCGATACAGGGTCGCAAGGTTGATGAACTCTCTGAACGGCATCTCAATGCCTTTCTCTGCGCACTCTTTCGCAAGGATCTGGTCATCTCGCCCCCATGAGGCATAAATCTTATTACTACCGCCAAAGTTTTTTATCATCGACTTGATCACCTCGGCTAACGGACGGCCTTGCTTATCAATTTTGCGCGGTGTAATGCCTGTCAGTTCCGCGCAAAACAGTGAAACTTCATCACGCTCGGGTTTGACATAGTATTGCGCTCGCTTAACCACCTCGCCTTTGGCCAAATCGATTTCCGCCAGACCAATTTCAATGATCTCGCCCGTGGTGCCGACACCGTTCTCATTCCAGCAACACATTTCTAAATCGAAACAGACTACTCGGTTGTGGTTCATGACTCGCCTTTAGGTTCGCTATTGTGACAGTAACAAAGCGCCGAATTTTACCCTAACTGGGCGCAAAACTCGACCTCGCGCTGACTAGCATTGCATCGCTTAAACCGATTTGGCACGATTTTATTTGCCGTTTCTGCGCCCGTTTTCACCATTCATTACGTTGGCATGGTTAAAAAGAGAGCAAATACATCGCCAAATCTGGTGCGAGTTTGCTTTGACACAAGCGGTTTCACTTGAATGTGTTATATTTGCCCCAATTTCATGTCAAATGATTGTGCCGCTGC
Organism: Vibrio sp. R15-SG3-ISO1A; assembly: GCF_059833955.1. Taxonomy (NCBI): domain Bacteria; kingdom Pseudomonadati; phylum Pseudomonadota; class Gammaproteobacteria; order Vibrionales; family Vibrionaceae; genus Vibrio; species Vibrio sp. R15-SG3-ISO1A. The sequence continues at coordinate 11,580 of NZ_JCBDGH010000035.1, read as the reverse complement.
CAAGGCAGCCAACACAGGCAGCCGTGTTTAGCTCGGCGCAAAATTTAGTTTCCAAGAGAATGATTATGACTTTCGATTTACAAATGATTCCTCAAACCTTCGACATGCTTCATGCCGGATTAACCGCCTCAAGCGTTCTACTGTTACTTGTTGCGGTTTCACGCAAGTCTAAGGTGATTGAGAAAGTGGTTGAAAAGCCCGTTGAGAAAATTGTCGAGATAGAAAAGCCGGTCGAGAAAATCGTCGAAGTTGAAAAAGTCGTTGAAGTCGAAAAGATCGTTGAGAAAGTGGTGGAAGTGGAGTCAAAACTGGCCACGGCGTCAACCGATTCCGCGATGCAGTTGCTTTCATTGTTACAACAAGAAGCGCGTTTAATTGACTTCCTCAAAGAAGACGTCAGTGCGTTTTCTGATGAAGAAGTTGGCGCTGCTGCGCGCGTCATTCACAGCGGCGGGCAAAAAGTACTCGCAGAGTACGTGACCCTTGAGCCGATTCGTCAAGAAGAGGAAGAGAGCCGCATTACTGTGGAAGACGGCTTTGATCCGCAAAAGGTTCGTCTAACGGGTAACGTGACCGGCCAGGCGCCGTTCCATGGCACTTTGGTCCACAAAGGCTGGAAAGCCAGCGCGATGACGCTGCCTAAGTTGGCGGATCACTATGATGCGTCGATCATTGCACCAGCAGAGGTGGAGCTGTAATGGAACAGACAACAAACGCACCGACCTTCAGTGTCGGTATTGACTTAGGCACGACTCACTGTGTCATGTCGTTTGTTGATACGCGCATCGAAGACGCGCGTGTCGAGGTGATGGCCATTCCACAATTGACGGCCCCGGGCACGGTAGAATCCCATAGTCAACTGGGTTCGTTTCTCTATCAGCCCCATGAGCATGAGATGAACCCTGCTGCGCGCGTTCTTCCTTGGTCTTCAGAACCTAAAGCCTTGGTTGGTGCTATTGCTCGTAACCTCGGTGCCAAAACCCCGATTCGCTTAGTGGCCAGTGCCAAATCTTGGCTTTGTCACGGCGGCGTAAACCGTCGCGACGCGTTTTTGCCCGCAGGTAGCCCGGAAGAGGTCGAGAAGGTCTCGCCTTTGCGTGCGACTGAGCTCTACCTTGAGCACCTCAAAGCGGCGTGGAATCATCGCCATCCTCAGTACCCGCTAGAAGAGCAAGACGTAACCTTAACGGTGCCCGCCTCGTTTGACCCTGCCGCGCGCGATTTAACGGCGGAAGCGGCGCGTCATGTGGGCCTCACACACCTCACACTGCTTGAGGAGCCTCAAGCGGCGCTCTACAACTGGATAGACAACAGCCAAGACGCGTGGCGTGATGAAGTTGAAGTCGGTGATGTGGTTCTGGTGGTCGATATTGGCGGCGGCACCACGGATTTGTCTCTGGTTGAAGTGACCGAAGAAGAGGGGAACCTCGCGCTAAACCGCATCGCGGTGGGCGAGCATATCCTCCTCGGCGGTGACAACATGGATCTGGCCCTCGCCTATCGATTAAAGATGAAACTTGCCCAAGAAGGCAAAGAGCTGCAACCTTGGCAAGTTCAAGCCATGACTCACGCCTGTCGTGATGCGAAAGAAGCGTTGCTCAACGATGCGGATCTGGCGAGCGTGCCGGTTGTCGTGCCGAGCCGAGGCTCCAAACTATTGGGCGCGACACTCAAAACAGAACTCACTCAACAAGAAGTGCAGCAAACACTGGTGGATGGCTTCTTCCCGCAAGTAGGGATTGATGAGCACCCGGTTCAACGTGCGCGCGGCGCATTGACCCAAATGGGTCTGCCGTACGCCCAAGATGCGGGTATCACTCGTCACATTGCGGCTTTTCTCGTCAAACAAGCAGGCGCACAAACTGGCCAACATGATTCAGAGAATACCATGCCATTTGCTGGTATTACGGGTATGACCCCTGCTCCGCTCAGCTTTATCAAACCTACGGCGCTGCTGTTCAACGGTGGCGTATTGAAGTCGCCTCTTTTGGCTGAACGTCTTGAGAGCACACTCAATAATTGGCTCACTGAGGCCAATGCCCCTGCGGCCAAGCGATTAACCGGTGTCGACCTTGATCTGGCGGTTGCCAGCGGCGCAGCCTACTATGGCGCGGTGCGTCGTGGTCAAGGCGTGCGTATTCGCGGTGGTATTGCCTCAAGCTTTTATGTCGGTATCGAAAGTGCCATGCCAGCTATACCAGGGATGGCGCCGCCGATGGAAGCACTGTGTGTGGCACCTTTTGGTATGGAAGAAGGCTCAAGCGTGGACGTACCCAGCCAAGCCTTTGGTTTGATCATTGGCCAGCCAGTCAACTTCCAGTTCTTCGGTTCGACCGTGCGTCGAGACGATCTGGCCGGCACTCACCTTGACCATTGGGGGCCAGATGAGCTCGAAGAGCTGCCGGAAATTCAGGTCACGCTGCCCGTCTCTGAAGGTCGTAGAGAAGGCGAAGTAGTGCCCGTCACCCTCTCTTCACGCGTCACTGAGCTCGGTACTTTGTACCTTGAAGCCATTGCCAATGATAACGGCCAAAAATGGCACGTTGAATTTGACGTACGCGAAGAATAATCCCATAACGGCATCCCTTGGATGCCGTTTTTACTCTGATTTCAACCTATCTGCACATTGAAAAGGTTTTCAACATGACCACGGCTCGTTATTTAGTGGGTATCGATCTTGGCACCACCAATACTGTGGTGGCGTATTGTGAGATCACCGCGGATCTCAACGCCTCCCCAGTGGCGCTGTTCGATATAGACCAGTTGATTGGTCCCGGTGAGGTGGTGCGTAAACCGCTGCTGCCCTCTTTTCGCTATCATCCCGCGAAGGGGCAGATTGGCGAACGCGATTTGACGTTGCCATGGGAACATCAGCCCGTCTCTGGCGATATGGATCAGGTCATTATTGGCGAATGGGCGCGTGAGCTTGGCGCGAAAGTGGAAGGTCGCCAAGTGGCCAGCGCTAAAAGCTGGCTCTCTCATCAAGGAGTCGACCGCCGCTCTGACATATTGCCTTGGGCGGGCGCCAGTGACGTCACCAAAGTGTCACCCTTAATTGCCAGCGCCAGTTACCTCAATCATATACGTCAAGCTTGGAATCACCGTCATCCGAGTAACCCGCTTGAAGCGCAAGATGTGGTGATCACCGTACCGGCCTCCTTTGATGAAACTGCGCGGAAATTGACTCTCGAAGCCGCCGAACTCGCAGGGTTAGACAAGGTGGTACTCCTCGAAGAGCCGCAAGCGGTCTGCTATGACTGGTATGCACGTCATCAAGAAAACGCCGCCGACGCGCTATCGAACGTACCTTTGATTCTCGTCTGTGATGTCGGTGGTGGCACCACGGATTTGAGTTTAATCTCCGCACAAGTCAGTGACGACCATGCGCTGACATTAAACCGCATTGGTGTGGGCGAGCACTTGATGCTCGGCGGAGATAACCTCGATCTCGCCCTAGCCCATTTGGCGGAGCAGCGTCTAAACAGCGGTAAAAAACTCAATGCGGCGTCGCTGTCCAAATTAATTCAGCAGACGCGCAGCGCCAAAGAGCAGTTGCTGAGTCGCCAAGCGCCCAATGATGTCAAAATCACCATGCTAGGCAGTGGCTCTAAGCTGCTTGGAGGCACTAAAAGTGTGGCGCTTGGCAAAGATGAAGTACACCAAATTGCGCTGGAAGGTTTTTTTCCACTCAGTGACATCAACGAGGGCCCAGACAAACGCCGCAGCGCTGTCGTCGAGTTCGGCCTGCCCTATGTTTCCGATCCTGCAGTGAGTAAACATGTCGCCGCTTTCTTGCAGCAACATCAAAGTGTCGCCCTTGACGCACTCAAGCACACATCCAGCACAGCACCAGACAACACGCCGGTCGTCCCCGTTGGCTTGCTACTCAATGGCGGTGTTTTTAACAGTGAACTTATCAGCGAACGATTAGAGACACTGCTTAGCCAATGGCGAGGCGAGCCAGTCCGACTACTGGACAACCCACACCCCGATTGGGCAGTGGCGCTGGGCGCCGTGGCATTTGGTAAAGCGCGCCGCGGTGCACAACTTAAGATCGGCGGCGGAGTCGCACGTTCCTATTTCCTCCATTTACCAGACAAACAACGTTTGGGCCATGCACTGTGCTTATTGGCCAAGGGCTCAGAGGAAGGCCAAGAAATCCGACTCACAGGACGTCGCTTTTCCCTGACTCTTGGCGAGCCGGTACGCTTCAATCTTCTGACGTCAACCCATGATCGCATTCGCGACGATCAAGCGTTGCAAAATGGAGTGATGGTTGACGTTGACCCTGACAAGCTTTCGCCTTTGCCTCCTTATGTCGTGACACTGGACAGCCAAGGGGCACAGTTGCACGCCAATCAAAAAGAGCGGGTCGAAGTTCAACTGGCGTGCCAACTGACCGAAGTGGGCACATTGAAGATGGAGTGTGTGAGCGTCGCAAACGAGCAGCAACGCTGGGCAGTAGAATTCGAAGTTCGTCATCAAAAAGAAGAACAGAAACCACACAGCCTGCACCCAAACTTACCGCACTGCCAAGCACTGATCAGCAAACTCTACAGCGCGAATAAAAAAAGTGCGGAGGAGGCGGACATTCGCACCTTGAGTAAATCCCTTGAACGTCAACTGGGCAAACGCGATGAGTGGGACTTCACCACGCTTCGGCAGCTGTTTGACACCTTGGCTCAAGGAAGAAAGCGTCGCCGCCGCTCAGAAGCACACGAGAAACAGTGGTTACGTTTGGCTGGCTATACGCTACGCCCCGGCTTTGGCGATGTCACCGATGATTGGCGGATCGAGCAAGTGTGGGGGCTCTACTCGCAAGCGATTCAATTTAAAAATCACCAAGGCTGGACGGATTGGTGGGTGTTCTGGCGCCGAGTGGCTGGCGGACTCAATCTAGAGCAGCAAGAGCAACTGCTCGCCGATATTGCTAAGTACCTGCATCCCGGTGCGATGAAAAACCCGCAATCGGCCAAAGCCGCGCAAGAGATGGGGTATGAGTCGATGGTGAGACTGGCCGCCTCTTTGGAACATTTAGAGGTGGAAGATAAGACGCTGCTGGCCAACTGGTTTTTAAGCAAAGCGCTCAATCAAAACCAGTTCAACGATGCCCACTGGTGGGCGCTAGGCCGCCTTGCTTCCCGTACTCCGCTCTATGGCAGTGCGCACAATGTGATTGCTCGGGAGCAGATTCAGCAATGGCTGCCCACCTTGCTTGACCAGCCTTGGCAACAAGACCGCATGGTGGCCTTTGCAGCCGTGATGATGTGCCGTAAAACCGGCGATCGCCAGCTCGATATCTCCGACGAATTTCGCGCCGAGGTCGTCGCGAAACTTAAACAAAGTAAGTTGCCTGAAGCTTGGATAACCCTGGTTGAGCACGTTAGCGAACTGTCAGACACAGAGTCAAAACGCGTGTTTGGTGACACACTGCCGCACGGGTTAACGCTGATTAAATCGTGATCGCTGAGCGTCATTGGCTCAGCGCTAAACACAAGGAATCATGGTATGACGATGGAAAAATTTACCCAGATTGAGGCGCGAGCAGCAGCGCGAAAAGGCGGCACCGCGCAGTTGGAATCTCTGCTCTCTCACCCGCTTTCTCGTGACGAAATCGCCGCGATACCCAACGATCGCTGGCTTTCCGCCTTTAGCATGAAGGTATTTCAAAGTGGCATCAGTTGGAAAGTCGTGCGCAACAAGTGGCCAAACTTTGAAGAGGTCTTCTTTGGGTTCAACATCGAACGGCTATTGATGCTAGGTGATGAGCATTGGGATGCCAAGTCTGAGGATGCCCGTATCATTCGCCACCACGCGAAAGTGAAATCGATACAAGCCAACGCACAAATGATCTACGAGGCTTCATTGCAACACGGTTCGTTTGGTCAGATGGTCGCGCAGTGGCCAAGTGAGCGTATCACCGAGCTTTGGGGGTACTTAAAAACTCATGGGCAGCGTCTAGGCGGCAACACTGGTCCTTACACCCTGCGCCAAATGGGGGTCGACACCTTCATTCTCTCCAGCGATGTGGAAGCCTATCTACGCCAATGCAAAATCATTGAAGGTGGCAAAGACACCAAGCGCTCGTTACATGCCGCCAGTGAGGCATTCACTCAATGGCAGCAAGAGAGCGGACGCAGCCTCACACAAATCAGTCAGATCATCGCATTCAGCACCGGCGATAACCGAATTTAATCTCAATTTGGTTCGCAATTTGAGACGTGCCAGTTTCATGACATATGCACTCTGGCACTCATATTATAATTCAAAGAGATAGACCTCATCGACAAGTTGGCACTCTCTATGCTTCGTCTCTACTAGTTCTAGACAAGGTTGAGTGAGGCATGGCCACACTGCGACCACAGTGAAAAACGAGGTCTGTTATGGAACATCATCGCCACACCTATTATCGCTTAATCCACCACGGTATTAAGACCCTAGTTCAAGACCGATTCGGCCACTACAGCGAACTCGAATATCACGAGTACCTTAATGTGATGACCGGTAAATCGAGCTGCTTTGCCATGAGTGACGAGGAGTTGCTGTTTACGGTCGAGAGCCTGCGGGAAGAGGGCTATTTAGAGGACTTCAAACGTCAGCTACCCCACTGAGTTGTTTCAGATTGTCACTAAGCCCTATGTCCGACGCTTGAATTTGGTTAGACTTAGGGCAATTTTACCCAATCATAGAATTTAGATATGAAACAATTGCTCGACTTCATTCCGCTGATCATCTTTTTTGCGCTGTATAAAATGGTCGACATTTACGCCGCCACCGGCGCTTTGATTGTCGCGACCGCTATCCAGATTGCCATTACTTATTTCGTCTACAAAAAAGTCGAGAAAATGCAGTTGATCACCTTTGTGATGGTTGCAGTATTCGGGGGCATGACCATCTTCCTGCACGATGACAATTTTATTAAGTGGAAGGTGACGATTGTCTACGCCGTTTTCGCGATTGGACTCGCGGTGAGCCACGCCATGGGTAAATCAGCGATCAAAGGCATGCTTGGTAAAGAGATCACTCTGCCCGACAGCGTGTGGGCTAAAGTCACATGGGCTTGGGTCGGCTTCTTTGCTTTCTGCGCCGCACTCAATATCTACGTCGCCTATGAGCTGCCGCTTGACGTCTGGGTTAACTTCAAGGTGTTCGGCCTTTTGGCGGCTACCTTTGGCTTTACGCTGCTTACAGGCGTCTACATCTACAAACAAATGCCTAAAGATGAGTCAAACACCAGCAACTCATAAGCTGACTTCACAGCGCAAAGTTTGCTAAACTGTTGACTTTCCAATTTAACAGCGGCCTCCCCGGTCGCTGTTTTGTTTGTCGATGTCCGCAAAATATGAACAATACCTACAATGCCCCAAAGGGCCAACTACTCCTTAGAACGTTAGCTATGCCAGCCGACACCAACGCCAACGGTGATATTTTTGGCGGTTGGATCATGTCTCAACTCGACCTTGCTGGTGGGATCCTCGCAAAAGAGATTTCCAGTGGCCGAATTGTGACTGTCTCGGTCTCTAGCATCACCTTTAAAAAGCCCGTCCGCGTCGGTGACGTGGTCTGCTGCTACGGCGAATGTAAGAAGATTGGCCGCAGTTCGATGAGCATTGATTTGCAAGTGTGGGTCAAACCCGTCAAAGAGCACGGCGTTGAAGACAGATACATGGTCTGTGATGCCACATTCAACTATGTAGCGATTGATAGCGAAGGGCGACCTCGTGCAATAGAGCGATGATTCGCTTCACAAATTGCTAGTGTCGGCGCGTCGTTTCCGCCACACTTAAGGTACATTAATTCCCTAGTCCACACGATAAGGATTTTGACTATGTGGTACGTCATTTTTTCTCAAGACGTTGAAGATTCACTCGAAAAGCGCTTAAGTGTCCGTCCTGCGCATTTAGAACGCTTGCAAGCGCTGCAAGACGAAGGCCGACTGTTAACCGCCGGTCCTATGCCTGCCATCGATTCAGAGAACCCAGGTGAAGCTGGCTTTACAGGTTCAACCGTCATCGCCGAATTTGACAGTTTAGAGCAAGCGCAATCCTGGGCGGATGCCGACCCTTACGTTACCGCTGGGGTCTATCAGTCTGTTATAGTTAAACCCTTTAAAAAAGTGTTTTAGTGGTCATGGCTATCCTGCGCCGCTCGGCGGCTTTGCTCGGGCTAATGGTAATGACGCTCGCGGGCTGTTCATCCAATGCGGAAAAGCAACGTAACCTCGAATTGCTTGCAGAGAACCGCGCGAGCGTGCTCTCTGCCGAACTGCCACTTGAGGCGGGGCCACTCTCCATCTTGCGAGCAAGCGCAAGTGGGACGACGATTGAAATCATGATGGTCTACAATACGGATGCTCGAGGCGCAAAACCCGCTTCACAACTGCTCAACCAAAGTATCAATGTCTACTGCACTAACCCAGACACCAAAGCCAATATGGAAGTCGGACTGAGTTATCGCATCAAGATTCGTAATACTCGCGGTCAGTTAATGATCGATGAATTGATTACGTCACAGCGTTGCCAATCCTAACAACAACGCCTATCCAACGCCTTGCTTATCGCAAGGCGTTTTTGATTGCCCCTCACACAAAAGTTGATTGCGTTAAGCAAAATAAATTATGAACTTTTTATTTCAATCACGGAGACTCAAGCGAGAAACAGAAGGCTAACTATTCCCGATGGTTACCTCATGATGTCTCTCTTTTGACCCACTCTAAAACACATTTTTTTTGAGAAATTTCCTCGATTCATCCCTTCGGCGCATTGACGTTTTTTTAACCAGTAACTAATTTTTCATATTAGTGTCATAACCGTGGAGGATCGCCCAAATGAAACGTGCTAGTAACTCGTACCGTCTGCAACTGATTAAAGAAGTCGCAACTCGGCAAGAACGCTTACACAGCGGCGATCCCATGGTGAACCATATCCAGCACATGTTAGATGCAAAACCCAAAGCCGATGCCTCCCCTGAGACAAATCGACGCTTTATCGGCTGCCATTTTGACGAACATGCAGGTGGTTGGGTGAGTGACCTGTGGGGACTAAAATAACGATTGTTGCGGATCGACAGGAGGCTCAGGTGGTGATGCGTCTGAGCCCTGTTTCTTGATTTTTCGCAGGTAGCGCTGACGGCAGAGCTTGATCACATGCAACTGCTGAGCGGGCGACATCGACAACCAGTTGAAACGTTCCTCACGCTTTCTCATGCACCCCTGACAGTAGCCACGTTCGTCCACGGTACACACACCAACGCAAGGACTGGGGACTTGAAAAAACTCGAGCTGCTCCATGGTACGCCTTATTTCACTCTGTCCGCTGCATCTTAGCTTGTTGATCACAAAGATAGTGAACAACCGCCGCTAAACTATGACTCACTTCTGACATTAACCGCTTGGTTTGCATTATACTTTTGCCAAGCACCGTCGCGTTTTGCGACACGTTTGATTTTTGGAGTTGATATCATGAAGCTTAGTCTAAAAACGCTATTTGCCGCAACCGCACTGCCCTTCGTCGTGACAGCGTGTGCAAGCAGTCTAGACGCCCCTACCCCAATCACAACGCAAGATCTTCAGCACCACAACTGGGAACTGCTTGCTGTCGACGGTCAAGCCATCAGCCTTGAAGAAGGTGAATCTGCGCCGCGTCTTGAAATCGGTGAGAAAATGACCGCGAACGGCCATGCTGGATGTAACAACTTCTTTGGTCAAGGTGAGTTAAAAGACAACAAGTTCCGCATTGGAAAAATGGGGATGACAATGAAGATGTGTGGTGATGACGCCATGCAAGTTGAGCAAGCCTTCTCACAAACACTGTCGGATTGGAGTGAAATGACTCTCACCAACCAAGGACTGGAGTTAAAAGGGGCTGCGCATACGCTCACATTCAAGCTCAATGACTGGAAAAACTGACCGAGTGTCTGTCTAGACATCGTTTGAACAGCAGATACATGAACGCCCCTCCAATTAGGAGGGGCGTTTTGTTTGGCTAATGTCTAAAACTGACTGCTATCCGCTCTTCAAGGCATCATGCGCTAACGGCAACTCTCCAACAGTTGCTGTTTGCGCGGCTCTTGAATGAGTTTCCAATGAATGCCGTCGATAGCGCCAGCAAACTTCCACAGCAGTTTCACATCCACATCGCTGCCGTACGCTTTCTTCACTTTGGCGTAGACCGTCGGCGCGCCGAGCTTGACGAAAGTATCCACATCATCGATGCCGGCTTTTTTCACCATTCGCTCCAACGTCAATTGCATGTTGGGCAAATCACGCAAGCGTTTATTGGTGGGAGACAATCTCAATTTTCTTGCCGCCAGCGCACCGTCGAGTGAACGATGAATTAATCGGTCAAGCTGAGGGTGCTCGCTCTCGAACAATCCAGTGATGTCGTAATAATTGACCGTCGCGGTGGTTTGCTTTTTCACATGAACGTATTTTTCACAGCCCAATGACATGAGACGTTGGTCAAGTGATGAACCACCACGCAAATAGATGGTGTTATCGCTGATCAGCACGAACATGGCGTCATCTTTAAACAACCCTACGCCGCCAAACATTGCACGCTTATAGTAGTCGCCAAACTTAGCGATATATTGAATGAACAATTGCTCTGTCATATCCATTGATCCTTAATCTAAAAACCCCGATTAGTAGTGATCACCAGATAGCAGCAGAAGAAAGCGAAAAAAGGAGTGTCAATCAAACGTTAGAGCTATATTTGTATTTGTTTGACTCACGACACTTAATCAGATGATAGTTAACGACGCAAAATAAGTCCGTGCCCAGTTCACATTTTTTAAATGTAACTAGGCGCATAAGCGGTTTTGGGGTGGTCAAAAGCTATTCAGAGTGAGGGCAACATGGCTTTTTTGTGCAAGATTACTGCGCAGCGAAAACAAACCGCGCTCCCAGTTCAATAGAAAAACGCAGTTCAGCAATTGCTAATCCAGACGCATCAACGGTAAACTGTGACGAGCGAACAAAAATAATGACAACGTATGAACCACTTATCTTTCTATTGGCTTCCAGAAAATAAAGAGCTCCTCATTCAAGGGATTGAATCTGAGTTCTCTGAGATGATCGAAAAAGCGATCAAATCGCGCAAAATTGCTCTGCCTCCGATCCCAGACGTTGTGCTCAAAATTCAGAAGCTCTGTACGTCAGACACCACAACGGTACTTAATATCGCCGACGCACTACTCGAAGACCCAGGCCTTGCCGCTGTGGTTATCCGTGTGGCGAACTCAGTGATCTTTAATCGGCGTAACATCACGTGCACCGATATTGTTACGGCCGTGTCGCGTTTAGGGATATTTCGCGTTCGCGATATTGTCACTGCACAAGCCATTGAACAACTCAAGCACAACGTCAACCTAAGTAAAAACTGCAAGCGCATGTTGGTCAATAGTGCCGCCAACTCCCGTGAGTTAGCCGCGACTATGGTCATGGTCGTCAAAGGCTTTCAGGAATCGGGCGAAAACTACTACGCCCACTTAGAGAGCGACAAAGCACTTCTGGCCGGTTTGCTTGCAGACATTGGCCTGTTCTGCATCGTAAATGAGTACCATCACTACCTTGAGCAAGGC